>NZ_JBHXRX010000006.1:51942-208773 GCF_042714995.1 Streptomyces sp. NPDC058665 | reverse complement strand
CCCGTGGAGGACGGGAGCCGGGCCTCCGGCGTGTCGTCCCCGGGTCACTCAGTCCCCGAAGCTCGCGAAGTACGTCGCCGCCATGTCCTCGTCGCCGTGGCCCTGGGCCTCCGCCCGGGTGAAGCGGTGCCAGCCCGCCTCGGCGACGTCCAGACGTACGTCTGCCGCCTCCGCCGCCTCCACGACGAGCCGGGCGTCCTTGACGGCCGTGCTGAGACCGAAGCTCGGGGTGTAGTCGCCGTCGAGGATCGCCGACGACTTGGCGCGGAGGTAACCGGAGTCGAGCGCGCCGCCCTCCGTGGCGGCCAGGAAGTCCCGCGGGTCGACGCCGAGCCCCTTCGCCAGGGCCAGTGCCTCCGCCGTCGCGTGAGTGAGGGCCAGGGCCCAGCTGTTGCAGACGAGCTTGAGCCGGGTCGCCGCCCCGGACGCGCCGTCGTCGCCGACCCAGATGGTGCGGCCCCCGACGGCGTCCAGAACGGACGTGACGCCGTCCCGGGCGTCCTCGGGGCCCGCGGCGAGGACGACGAGCTTCCCCTGCTCGGCGGGGCCCCTGGTGCCCAGCACGGGCGAGTCGAAGAAGACCAGTCCGTGGGCCGCGGCCAGTTCGGCGAGGGGGACGAGCCCGTCGAGGCCCGCCGTCGTCGACTGGAGCCAGACCGTGCCGGGCCGCAGCCCCGGGGCCGCCTCCGCCATCGTCTCCAGGGCGGCGGCGCCGTCGTACAGGATCGTGAGGACGACGTCCGCGCCGCGTACGGCGTCCGCCGGAGTGTCCGCGATCCGCGCGCCGTCGGCCGCGAGGGGCTCCGCCTTCGCACGGGTGCGGTTCCAGACCCGGACCGCGTGTCCGGTCCGGCAGAGATTACGGGCCATCGCCGCGCCCATGATGCCCGTGCCGAGCACTGCCACTTCGAGTTGATCAGCCATGCGCCCACCGTAGAAGGCGGCGGCGCAGGGCCGGTAACCGTCCCCCGTACGGTCCGGCTCAGACGACCTGGTGCAGCCAGCGCACGGGGGCACCCTCGCCCGCGTACCGGAAGGGCTCCAGCTCGTCGTCCCACGGCTTGCCGAGCAGCTTCGCGACCTCGGCCTCCAGCTCTGTCTCACCGCTCAGCGACCGGGCGAGCGCGGCGCGCAGCCGGTCCTCGGGGACCAGGATGTCGCCGTGCATCCCGGTGACGGCGTGGAAGATGCCGAGTTCGGGGGTGGCGCTGTAGCGCTCGCCCTCGGCCGTGGGGCTGGGTTCGGCGGTCACCTCGAAGCGCAGCATCCGCCAGCCGCGCAGCGCGGAGGCGAGCTTGGACGCGGTGCCGGCCTCGCCCCGCCAGGAGAACTCGGACCGCCAGGTACCGGGCGATGCGGGCTGCCGGATCCAGTCGAGCTGGACGCGGGCGCCGAGGACGCCCGCCACCGCCCATTCGACGTGGGGGCACATCGCGCGTGGCGCGGAGTGCACGTACAGAACACCACGTGTGGTCACCGTGACCTCCAGTGTGGGGACGAGGTTCGCCTTGCCCAGCGGCCTCAGTAAACAGCATCGAGAGTGAAACCCCGCAAAACGGGCAGCATGTGACGGGATGTAACTTACCGGAGCCGTGGGGGGCGCCGTTGACTTTGGTTCGACGCCTGAAAGCTACCTTGCGCGGGGGGCACCGGGGTGCCGTACTGTCGGTCCCAGGCGCGATATACGCGAAGCTTTCACTCGCCAGGACGCCGCCGTACGCATGACGACGCCCACGCGGAGGGTTCACAGCATGCAGGAGAGCCCTCAGGGCCGTGCCGGGCGACGCCTGGGCGGCCACAGCCCCCGTCGCCGGAAACCGTACGCGAGCGCCGCCGCCTCCTGTGCCGGGCTGCTGGTCGGCGTTGTCGCGCTTTCGGGGTGCACGTCCTCGGACGGCGCCGATCCGGACTGGACGAAGGCGAAGACAAGCCAACCCCCGCCGAAGCCGGTCTGGGACCGCAGTCCGACCTCGATCGCGGCCGTCGGCGACTCCATCACCCGCGGTTTCGACGCCTGCGGCGTGCTGAGCGACTGCCCCGAGGTGTCCTGGTCGACCGGCTCGGACGACCAGGTGCGCAGCCTCGCGCTGCGGCTGCTCGGCAAGCCGGCCGTCGCGGAGAACAGCTGGAACTACGCGCGCACGGGCGCCACCGTCGGCGATCTGGCCCAGCAGATGGCGAAGGCGGCCGTGCACAGGCCGGAGCTGGTAACGGTCATGATGGGCGCCAACGACGCGTGCAAGGACGAGGCGGCGCTGATGACGCCGGTGGACGAGTTCCGCGCGTCGTTCGAGGACTCGATGCGCCGGCTGCGCGCGAAGGCGCCCAAGACGCAGGTGTACGTGGCGAGCGTGCCCGACCTCAAGCGGCTCTGGTCCGAGGGCCGGGAGAATCCGCTGGGCCGGCAGATCTGGAAGCTGGGGATCTGCTCGTCGATGCTGGGCGACTCGCAGGACATGGACGCCGCGGCGCAGAAGCGGCGGTCGACGGTGCAGGCGCGGGTCGTGGCGTACAACAAGGTGCTCAGGGACGTGTGCGCGAAGGATCTGCGGTGCCGTTACGACGGCGGGGCGGTCTTCGACTACCGGTTCACGGGTGACCAGTTGAGCGCGTGGGACTGGTTCCATCCGAGCAAGAACGGGCAGGGCAAGCTGGCGGACATCGCCTACCGCAACGTCGTCGCGGCCGACCCCCCGGCGTAGGGTCGGCGATCGTGGACGACATGACCATGACCATGACCGAGCGCGTCGGTGCGGCACCCGACGGGACACCGGTCCACCGCTGGGTTCTGGAGCGGGCCGGTGTACGGGTGAAGGTGCTCACCTACGGCGGGATCCTCCAGTCCGTCGAGGTGCCGGACAGCGAGGGTGCTCTCGCCAACGTGGTGCTCGGGTTCGATGATGTCGCGGGCTACGTCGACTGCCCTTCGCCGTACTTCGGCGCGCTCATCGGCCGGTACGCGAACCGCATCGCGGGCGGGACGTTCACGCTCGACGGGCGGACGTACCGGCTGCCGCGCAACAACGGCCCCAACTGTCTGCACGGCGGTGAGCGCGGCTTCGACAAGCGCGTGTGGGACGCGGAGCCGGCGGCGGACGGGCACGGCGTACGGCTGTCGCTGGTGAGCCCGGACGGCGAGGAGGGCTTCCCCGGCCGGCTGGAGCTCGCAGCGACGTACGCGCTGGCCGCGGACGGGGCGCTGCGGATCGACTACCGGGCGGTGACGGACGCGCCGACGGTGGTCAATCTTACGAATCACTCCTACTGGAATCTGAGCGGCGCGGGCAGTGGCGGCGCCGGTGGTCATGTGCTGCGGATCGCGGCCGGCCATATCACGCCGCTGGACGGCGACTCGGTGCCGACGGGTCCGCCCGCGCCGGTCGCCGGGACCCGTTTCGACTTCCGTGAGCCGCGCAAGGTGGGGTCGGCGTACGACCACAACTTCGTGCTGGATCAGGGGAGTTCGGGGACCTCGGTCGCGGCGGAGCTGTACGACCCCGCGTCGGGCCGGGTCTTGACGGTGACGACGACCGAACCGGGCATGCAGCTCTACACCGGTGACCACTTCGACGCGGGGCCTTTCCGGCCCGGCGAGGGCATCGCGCTGGAGACCCAGCACTTCCCCGACTCGCCGAACCGGCCCGACTTCCCCAGCACGGTGCTGCGGCCGGGCGAGGTGTTCACCTCGGCGACGACGTACGGGTTCTCGGCCGGACGGGCCGCGGGCCCGTCCGGCACCTGAGGGCGAATGTCCGTCAGCGGTGGACCCTGGCGGTCAGCCTGCGGTCGGTGAGCGAGCGGCCCGCCTGGATCTCGTACGCGCCGGGGACCGCCGTCCAGCCGTTCGCCGCCTCGTCCCATATCTCGAAGGCGCGGGCCCTGAGCGGGACCGTCACCTCGACGCTCTCGCCGGGGCCCGCCTCGGCCGAGGCGAATCCGGCCAGCCAGCGCGCCGGGCGCTCGGGCGCGTGCGGTGCGTCCGGCGCGTCGCTTGGGAGGGGCGCGAGATAGATCTGGACGGTCTCGCGGCCGGGCCGTTCGCCGGTGTTGCGCAGCCGTACGGTGGCCCGCTCGGTGGTGGCGTCCAGCGTCTCGTACTCCCAGTCGGTGTAGCCGAGGCCGTGGCCGAAGGGGTACGCGGGGGTGGCGCCGGCCCGTTCCCAGGCGCGGTAACCGATGAACACGCCCTCGGTGTAGTGCAGTTGGCCCCCCGCGTCCGGAGTGGTGTCCGTGACGGGGACATCGGCGATGGCGACCGGCCAGGTGGTGGTGAGCCGGCCGCCGGGCTCATCGGCGCCGGTGAGGACGTCGGCGAGCGCGGCGCCGCCCTCCTGGCCGGGGAACCAGCTGAGCAGTACGGCGGCCACGTCCTCGCGCCACGGCATCTCGACCGGTGAGCCGGTGTTCACCACCACGACGGTGTTGGGGTTGACTGCGGCGACGGCCGCGACGAGCGCGTTCTGGTGGCCGGGCAGCTCCAGGCTCGTACGGTCGAAGCCCTCGGACTCGACGGCGGTGGTGGTGGCGACCACGACGACGGCGGTGTCCGCCTCCCTGGCCGCCTCGACGGCCTCGGCGATCAGGTCCTCGGGGTCGCGCCGCGGGCCGAGGTGGAGCAGCGAGAAGGCGACGGCGTCCATCGGGGCTCCGGGCAGCCGGGGCACGGTCAGATGGAGCGAGACGTCGACGGTCTGGCCCTCGATGAGGGTGACTCGCGCCCGTTCCAGGCGTTCGCCGAAGAACGCGTTGAACGGGTCGGTGCTGTCGCCGAGCCCTTCCTCGCCCGCCCAGACCTTCTCCCCCTCGACGGTCAGGACGAGGGGGCCGATGCCGCGGGTGCCGAAGGTGTGGTCGCCGCTCTCGCGCGGGGTGAAGGTGCCGGTGAACTCGACGGTGTGCAGTTCGTCGTACGTCACGCCGTCGGGCAGGTCGACGCCGACCCACTGGACCATGCCGGAGGGGAGGTCGGTGGTGCCGAGCTCGCGTCCGTCGGCGGCACGGCAGACCGCTCGCAGCGTGAATCCCTTGTCGGCGACGGCGAGTTGGTCGCTGGGGTCGGCGCCGACGCGATAGCTGAGGGCGCCTTCGGGCAGGGCCGCGGTCAGGCCGTCGAGCGGCGAGACGGTGTGCGGCGGGAAGACATGGGCCGAGCCGCCGCCGAGGATCCGGGCGTCGCGGGCGGCGGCGCCGCTGAGGGCCACGGTGCGGGTCCTCTCCGGGTCCAGCGGCAGGGCGGGGTGTCCGTCACGTACCTCGTTGCGTACGAGGACGAAGGAGCGGCGCGCGACCTCGCGGGCCAGCGCGTTACCGTCGAGGGGCGCGGGCAGTGCGGACGCGGGGACGACGGCGGGCGCGTCGTCGAGGGCGCCGACGCGGGCGGCGAGCCTCAGCACGTTGCGTACGGCGTCGTCGACGAGGGACTCCTCGACCTCGCCGGCCCGGATGGCGGCGGCGAGCGCGGGGCCGTAGACGGTCTTGGGGCCCGGCATCGCGACATCGAGGCCGCCGAGGATCGCGCCGGTGGTGGAGCGGGCGGCGAGCCAGTCGGAGACGATGTAGCCGTCGAATCCCCACTCGCCGCGCAGGATTTCCTTCTGGAGATGGCGGTGCTCGGTCATCGAGTCCCCGTTGACCCTGTTGTAGGCGGCCATGATGCCCCAGGGGTGGGCGTTCTTGACGATGGCCTCGAACGGGGCGAGGTAGAGCTCGCGCAGCGGGCGCGGTGCGACGACGTTGTCGACGGTGAAGCGGTCGGTCTCGGCGTCGTTGGCGACGAAGTGCTTGACGGTCGTGCCGACGCCGCCGTCCTGGACGCCCAGGACATAGCCGGTGCCGATCTCGCCGGTGAGGTACGGGTCTTCGCTGTACGCCTCGAAGTGGCGTCCGCCCAGCGGGGACCTGTGCAGATTGACGGTCGGCGCGAGGAGGACGTGCACTCCCTTGCGGCGGGCCTCCTGGGCGAGCAACCGGCCTGCCCTGCGGGCCAGTTCGGGATCCCAGGTGGCGGCGAGCGCGGTGGGCGACGGGAGGGCGACCGACGGGTCGTCGGCGGTCCAGCGCACGCCCCGGACACCGATCGGGCCGTCGGACATGACGAGGGAGGCCAGCCCGATCTCCGGGAGCGCGGGAAGCGACCAGTTGTCCTGCCCCGCGAGCAGCCGCGCCTTGTCGTCCGGAGCCAGCTTGCCGAGCGCCGCCTCGACGGCGGCTTCGCGTGCCTGGTCGGCCGGGGTGATGGGTGCGCCGGTCACGGCGGTACCTCCTCGTCAGTGCCCTGCGTTCGTGCGGACGGGTTACATGGTGACCCGCAATTCTGTAGGCAGGTAGGCTTCGTTATCGGTTTGTTACTCGTGTACGGTCCGGAGACGACGGCCGGTGAGCGGACAGGTGCGAGAGATAAGGACCGGTGGGATGGCGAGGGCCAGAAGCACGGAGCGGCGGGCGGAGATTCTCCGCGCCACCATCGAGGTGATCGCCGAACGCGGCTACCGGGGCGCGACGTTGGGCGCGGTGGCGGAGCGCGTGGGCCTCACCCAGCAGGGGCTGCTCCACTACTTCCCCACGAAGGACGCGCTGCTCCTCGCCGTCATGGACGAGCGCGACCAGTGGGACACCGGGGGCGGCAGCCGGGGCGCGGACGGCTGGCGGCTGGAGCTGCTGACGTCGATGGTCGACTACAACGCGATGCGGCCCGGCATCGTGCAGACCTTCTCGGCGCTGCTCGGCGAGAGTGTGACGGAGGGTCATCCGGCCGGGGAGTTCTTCACCCGCCGCTATGTCCAGGTGCGGGGCAATATGGCGGGCGTGCTGCGCGACGAGTTCGGCGACCGGCTGCCGAGCGGCCTCACCCCGGAACAGACGGCGCCCTTGCTGGTGGCCGTGATGGACGGGCTCCAGTACCAGTGGCTGCTCGCGCCGGAGGAGGTGGACATGCCGGAGGCTTTCCGGGCGTTCGTGACGCTGCTGCGGGGTGGCGGGGACGGACCCGAACGGTGAGAGTAAGCAAGGGTGTTGAGGTGCCGTAGCCATCGGCGGGGTGCGGAGGTGATACTTCCGCCACCCGATGGAAGGACTCCCGTGAGACTCGTGCGCACCAACAGCAACACGGCGGGCCGGCCGCGTGTCCGGCATCCCCTGGGGGGTGTCCTGCTCGCGTCGGCCGCTCTGGTCGCCGTGGCGACTCCGTCAGGTGCCATGGCCGCCGGGCCGGCCGCCGCCGCTCCGGCGGTCACCGTCGAGGAGCGGCGTCTCGACGGGGCCGTACCGCGCCAGATACTCGACGACAGCGGCTTCGACGAGGTCGCGCCGGAGTTCGCGAAGTCCCTGCGCGGCGCCGGCTCGTACGCACAGGCCGAGCGCGCCGCCGTACGGCATGGCGAACGGCTCTGGCAGCGAGCGGTGGACCGGGCACAGGGGCGGGGCCCGGCAGGCGGTGAACTGAGCCGGGACGACGACCGGCCGCTGTACTGGGCGCGGCTGGGCATGACCCGTGAACTGCGCGCGTGGCACGCGGAGTCGGGGCTCTCGGAGGCCGCGGGTGTACGGCTCCTGGAGCGGCTGGAGAGGGCGTCGCGCGGCCAGGACTCGATGGACTTCGGCGCCGCCGACCGGGCGAAGGGTGTCAAGCGGATCGTGGTGACGGGCTTCGACCCGTTCACGCTGGACAGGGACATCCGGATCAGCAACCCGTCCGGCGCGGTCGCGCTCGCGCTGGACGGCACGGTGATCCGTACGGCCGACGGGCCCGCGCGTGTCGAGACCGCCGTGTTCCCGGTCCGCTGGGGCGACTTCGCCGACGGCATGGTCGAACGCGCCCTGCGCCGGGTGCTGCCGCGCGCCGACCTGTTCATGACGGTCAGTCAGGGGCGGGTGGGGCGTATCGACGTGGAGCGGTACAACGGCGCCTGGCGGGGCGGCTTCGGGGACAACGAGAACCTGTCCGAGACCGGGCTCGTACCGGTGAAGGACCCGGCGACGCAGCCGCAGTGGACGCGGACCACGCTTCCCTACGCGGGCATCGTGGCGGCCGGAACGGGGCGCTTCCCGGTGTACGACAACACCTCGGTGACCGAGATCCCGGCGGGCGGCACCGTCCCTGTCGTACGGCCGGACGGGCCGACGCCCGGCTCGGCGGCCCGTGCCGGTGGCGGCGGGGACTATCTGTCGAACGAGATCGCCTACCGGGCGACGCTGCTGCGCGACCGGCTCGGGCTTGAGATCCCGGGCGGCCATGTCCACACGCCGGTCCTCGAATTCGGCCCCGGCAACACCAACCCGGCCACCGGGACGGTGTCCGATCCGGTCTTCGTACAGAACAGGCTGGACATCACGGCGCAGTTGCGGACGATCGTGCGCGTGGCGGTGGAGGAGTCGTAGGACTCGGGTCGCCCAGCAGGGCCGGCTCATCAGCTCCGGTGAGCCGGTCCTTCACCACTCGCGCGGGGCGTCCGCAGGCCGTGAACCGGGCTGCGGCGGGGGCGTGTTGAGGCTCGGCGCCGCCGCCGGGGCACCGGGACCCGGCCGCCCGCCCTCGGCGTCCTCGCCCGTCAGCTCGCGGGCCATCAGCGTCGCTCCCGCCACCGCGCCCGGCATCAGGAACACCGCGACGAACGGGACCAGGAAGGCGAGCGTCAGCGGGACGCCGAAGCCCAGCGTGAGCAGCCGGCGGCCCCGCAACAGCGTGAGCCGTTGCTTCAGTTCGATGCCTCGCCGCTGCATCGCGACCGCGGTGAGCTCCTCGCAGAGGAAGAAACCGGAGACGCAGAACCCCAGTACGGGGACGACCGTCTGGCCGATGACGGGGATGAACCCGAGGGCGAAGAGCACGACCCCGTACAGCACCACCCGCGCCAGAATCCGCAGGCTGTCCCGCGCGGAGATCCACAGTTCGCGCCAGAGCGGCAGACCCGACTCGGGTACGTCACCGCCCTCCGACCGGTCCACGGCCTCGGAGAGCGATTCGTAGAAGGGCTGCCCGACCAGCAGTGTCACGGCCGTGAAGGTGATCACGGCGAGGAACAGCGCGAGCGCGATGAACAGCACGGTGAGGAAACCGCGGAACAGCCCCTGCCACGGCGATGACCAGTCGTCGGCGAAGGGCGTCGCCCATGTCGTCAGATCGTCGGCGCCGTAGAACAGGCCCCCAAGCGCCGCCGCGTACAGCACGAGGGTCACCAGGCCGGGCAGCAGCCCGAAGCCGAGCCATCTGCCGTGCGAGCCGACCCAGCGCTGGCCCTTCACCAAGTACCCGAAGCCCACACCGAGATCACGCATAAGGCCACCCTATCGGCCTTGTTCCGGGGCTGTTTCGCGGTGGTTCCCGTTCGATTCCATGAGGCGCCCGGGACCAACGAGGCTGCGAGTACCTCTTGTTGTTGACACGTTCAACCGGTATGACCTGCCTATTGAATCGAACGATCGCCGCCGCACGACCCGGAGGTACATCCGCATGGGGATGCCCAGACCCGTCCTGCTCGCCACCGCCACCGCCACCGCGGCACTGATGCTCTCGCCCCTTCCCGCGACCGCCGCCCCCGGCGCGGGCGGCGACCCGTCGTCGCACCCGGTGCGGGACGGCGGCGCCACGGACAGCCGCGTGGCATCGTCCGCGCTGCCGTCGGCGGGTGCCGCCGCGCTCTCGTCGGTGGGCACGACCTCCCCCGGGCTGCGCAAGGAGGGCGGCTACCCGCGCCGTACCGTCCTCGACACGGTGCCCGAGAACCCGGCCGACAAGGCCATCAAGCTGGGTCTGGCGCCGTACCACTCGCTCGCCCCGCGCCTCAACTCCCTCCAGGAGATGGGCAATCGGGTGAGCGTCGAGGTCGCCGGCCGGTCGGCCGCCGGGCACGACCTGTACCTCGTCACGGTTACGGCACCGGAGAGCGCGAAGGAGGCGGCCGAGCAGGAGCGGATGCGCGAGCGCATCGAGAGCTCCCCCGCGTCGGCCGCCAAGGACCGCCGTATCAAGGAGAGTTACAAGACCCCCGTCTTCATCAACAACAACATCCACGGCAATGAGTGGGAGGGCACGGACGCGGCCCTGAAGCTCATCGAGGAGCTGGCGAAGGCCAAGGACGGCGACACGAGGAAGCTGCTCGCCACCAGCCGGATCCATCTCAACGTCACGGCCAACCCCGACGGCCGGATAGCCGGGACCCGCGCCAACGGCAACGGCTTGGACCTCAACCGTGACTTCATCACCGCCTCGCAGCCCGAGGCGCGCGCGATCCGGCAGATAGCCGTCGACAAGCAGCCCGCGGTCATGCTCGACCTGCACGGGTACGTCAACGGCACGCTCATCGAGCCGACGACACCGCCGCACGGCGAGAACTACGAGTACGACCTGTTCCTCAAGAACTCCTACGCCAACGCCCTCGGTATGGAGAAAGCGGTCAACGACCTCGGCTACACGGCCGGGAAGGACGGCGTCCAGCCGCCCGTCATCCCCTTCCGGGACCAGGAGGAGGGCTGGGACGACTGGCCGCCGATCTTCACGCCGCAGTACATGGCGTTCCAGGGCGCGGTCGCCTCGCACACCGTCGAGATCCCGATGCGGGTCAACAACAACGACTACAACAACCTCCCCGTCGATGAGCTGCGCCGCAGGTCCGGGATCAACACCGCTGTCGCGGGCGCCGCGATGCGCTCGACGCTCGACTTCACGCGGGAGAACCGCGCGACGCTGATCGCCGACCAGATCGAGACGTTCCGGCGCGGCGTCGCGGGCGAGAAGCAGCGGGTCATCTCCGAGGAGACGGTGCCCGGTGTGCCCGGCATCGGTCCTGAGGACATCTACACGACCGACTTCCCGCGCGCGTACGTGATCCCGGCGGGCGGCGGCCAGCGGTCGGCACCGGCCGCCGCTCGGCTCGTCGACCACCTCGTCGCCAACGACGTGAGAGTCGAACAGGCCCGTAAGAGCTTCAAGTTGGCGGGCCGCACCTACCCGGCCGGCTCCTACGTGGTCGACATGAAGCAGGCCAAACGCGGTATCGCCAACGTCATCCTGAGCGAGGGCCGCGACATCAGCGCCGACGTGTCGTCGATGTACGACATCTCGGGCTGGAGCCTCGGGCTGCTGTGGGGCGCGAGCGTCACCAAGGTCCAGCGCGGCCGACTGGACTTCGCCGGACGGGCCGTGACCGCGGCGTCCCCGGTCGGCTCGGTGGCCCGCGGCGGCGACCTGAAGCTGCGGCTGGACGACCCGAAGGAGTTCGCCGCCGTCAACTCCCTGCTCGCGCAGGGTGTGAAGGTGCGCAGAACGGCGGACGGCGCGGCGATCGTGCCGTCGTCGGCCCGCCGGAAGGCGGAGATCCTGGCCGACCGGTACGGCGTCGTCTTCACGGCCACGAAGGACAAGGGCGTCGCGGCGCTGCGCCGTACGACGGTCGCGGCGGCCGTGAACTCGGGCGAGCTGTTCGCGCTGCGCGAGATGGGCTTCGAGGTGCTGCCCGTATCGACGGCGACGGCGAACGCGGGCTTCGACTGGTCGAAGGCCGACGCGCTGTACGTGTCGACGGGGCTGAGCCACGCGGGGCTGAACGACAGCGCCCGCGCGGCGCTGGCCGAGTTCCTCGCCGGAGGCGCGCCCGTGGTGGCGCTCGGCTCCGGCGGCGCGGCGTTCAACGCGGAGGCCGCGCTGCTGACGGCCACACCGGTACGGGGCAACGGGAGCGCCAACGGCGTGGTGCGGGTGGTCAACACGCCGGGACCGGTCACCGGCGGCACCCAGCCCCACTCGTTCGTCTACTCGCCGATCTGGTTCACCGGGCTCGGCAAGGGCGTGCGTACGGAACAGTCGTACGGCGGCGGCAACCCGCTCGTCTCGGGCCACTGGCGCGCGGACGAGTCGGGCGCCGGCGGTCCGCAGGCCGCGGCGGGACAGGCGGCGATCGTGAGCGGTACATCGGCGGCGGGTACACCGGTCACGCTCTTCGGCACCGAGCCGCTCTTCCGTGACCACCCGAAGGGCGCGTTCGCCCAGGTGGGCAGGGCGCTGCTGAACCGCCTTCCGTAGGAGGCGCGTTCGGGCCGCGTACGTACGGCGTCGCCCGCACGCGAAGGGCCGCACCCCTCTCCCGGGGTGCGGCCCTTCGTCACGGATGGGGCGGTCGTGCCGTCGGTCAGACGACGGACAGCTCGACCTCGATGTTGCCGCGCGTGGCGTTGGAGTACGGGCACACCTGGTGCGCCTTCTCCAGGAGGTCCCGCGCGGTGGCGGCGTCCACGTTGGGGATGGAGGCGGTCAGTTCGACCGCGAGTCCGAAGCCGCCGCCGTCGGTCTTGCCGATGCTGACCTTGGCGGTCACGGTCGAGCCGGAGATGTCGGCCTTCTCCCGGCGGGCGACGACGCCGAGCGCGCCCTGGAAGCACGCGCTGTAGCCGGCGGCGAAGAGCTGCTCCGGGTTCGTACCGGCGCCGCTGCCGCCCATCTCCTTGGGCGGGTTGACGACGACGTCGAGCTTCCCGTCGTCTGTGGAGACGCGGCCGTCACGGCCGTTCTCCGCGGTGGCGACGGCGGTGTAGAGAGGGGCTATCTGCTGGATGGTCATTGGGGGTTCCTTCTTCTCTGTGCGCCGCGGCTCGCGCCCACGGACCACGACGGCCTGCTGAGAGCCTAGCGGGTAAGGGTCAGTTGAGTGTGACGATCATCTTTCCGGTGTTCTCGCCGCGCAGGAGCCCGAGGAAGGCGTCGAAGCCGTTCTCGATGCCCTCGACGGTCGTTTCGCGGTACTTGAGCTCGCCGGACGCCAGCCAGCCGGAGACTTCCTCGACGAACCGCGGCATGAGCGCGCGGTGATCGTTGACGAGCATGCCCTGGAGGCGCAGCCGCTTGCCGATGACCAGGGCGAGGTTGCGCGGCGCGGGGGTCGCCTCGGTGCTGTTGTACTGCGAGATCATTCCGCAGATGGTGGCGCGGCCGTGCACGTTGAACGAGGAGAGCGCCGCTTCGAGGTGCTCTCCCCCGACATTCTCGAAGTAGACGTCGATGCCGTCGGGCGCGGCTTGCTTGAGCTGCTCTCTGATGGAGCCGTTCTTGTAGTTGAAGGCGGCGTCGAAGCCGTACTCCTCCGTAAGAAGCTTGACCTTGTCGTCGGATCCCGCCGAGCCTATGACGCGCGACGCGCCCTTGATCCGGGCCAGCTGGCCCACCTGGCTGCCGACGGCGCCCGCGGCGCCGGAGACGAACACGGCGTCGCCCTCCTTGAAGGAGGCGGTCTCGAAGAGCCCCGCGTAGGCCGTGAGGCCCGTCATGCCGAGGACACCGAGGAAGGCGCTCAGCGGCGCGAGCGACCCGTCGACCTTGGTGGCGTACGTGGCCGGCACGCGCGCGTACTCCCGCCAGCCGAGCCGGTGCACCACATGGTCGCCGACCGCGAGGCCCTCGGCGCGGGAGGCGATGACCTCGCCGACGGCCGCACCGTCCATGGGGTGGTCGAGCTCGTACGGCGGGGTGTACGACTTCACGTCGTTCATCCGCCCTCGCATGTAGGGATCGACCGAGAAGTGCTTGTTGCGGACGAGGACGCCGCCCTCGTCCGGCTCCGTCACCGGGGCCTCACGCAGGGCGAAGTCCGTGGACTTCGGCCAGCCGTGCGGGCGGGCGACGAGATGCCATTCGCGGCCGGACGCGGGAAGAGCGGTCATGGATGCGGTGCCTCCTCGATTAAAGCTTCACTTCCTGAAACAATCATGCTCGTCAATATTTCATGTTGTCAAGCAAACGGGTACGATGGTGACTATGGCCACTGAGCACACAGACCCCTTGACCCTCGAAGTCGTCGAACTCATCGGCACGGTGGTGGCCCGGTACTACGACGAGTACGAGCACGCCGCCGCCGAGCACTCGCTCACGGGCGCGCAGGCGCGCGTGCTGGGGCTGCTCTCCCTCCGGCCCATGCCAATGCGCCGGATCGCGCAGAAGCTGAAGTGCGAGCCGTCGAACGTCACGGGAATCGTGGACCGGCTGGAGACGCGCGGCCTCGTGGAGCGGCGCCCCGACCCCTCGGACCGGCGGGTGAAGCTGGCCGCGCCCACCGAGAAGGGGCGGCGGACGGCGCGGGAGCTGCGGGACGGCCTCAACTTCGCGCGCGAGCCGCTGGCGGACCTTTCGGTGGAGGAGCGGACAGTGCTGCGCGATCTGCTGCGGCGGATGCTGGGCGACGACGCGTCGGACGCGTGGGCTCCACGGGACGCGTGAGAGACGTCGGACGCGTCAGACGCAGATGATCCACAGGACGCAGTCGTCTTCTTCTTCCTCCGGCGGCGTCGTGCTGGTGGAAGGCTGTGGCGTGGACGGCTTACCCGGCTTTCCCGGGGTGCTCGAACCGCCCGTGGGGCTGGTGGAGCCCGTGGGCTTGCCCGGGTCGTCCGGCGTGTCGCTCGGATCGGGCGAATCCGTCGCCGACGGGGACTCCCCGTCCGAAGGACCGGTACCGGTGCCCGATCCCGACGGGTCCGGCGAACCGTTTCCGCCACCGGGGCGCGCGGAGCCGGCGGACCCGGAGGGTGTGCCCTCCACCGGGCCCGGGTCCTTGGGTTTCGGCGGGCCGGACGGCGGCGGGCCGCCGTCGACCTCGATGGCCCTGTCCTCCTGTACGGAGGTGGCGTCACCGTCGTCGCCGGACGATTCCAGCGCCAGCTCGGCCAGACTCAGCGCGCCGACCGCGAGGACCAGGCTCATGACGACGACCAGCACGGTGCGGCCTCTGCGCCGGTGGACACCGGCGCCACGCTCCGCGCGTAGCTGCCGGCGCTCACGCCGGGACATCTTGCGCTTGCGGGAGCCGCGCTGACGACGGGCGCCGACGACGGGCTCGTCGCTGTGGTCGGGCGCGGCAAGGACCACCTCGGCCTCGTGCGGGGCGGGATCGTGGAGCCGTAGCTCCTCGGCGGGCGTACCGCACCCGGCGCACGCCAGGGCGCCGTTGAGGTGCCGCCGGCAGTGATGGCAGTAGTCCATGGCGCCCTGAAGATAATCCTACGGAACCTCACTCGGGCACCTCTCTTGTAAAGATCTTGTGCGGAGTTGGCCGTTCCGTGATTTTGCCGCCCGACCTGCCCCGAAGGGGCACGATGTCGCTATGAATGCCACGACATCAGCCGGAGCGGACGGGCGTTCCCGGCCGTTCGGGCCGCGCGACTTCCAGCTCGTACTGCTGCGCAGGATGGCCGACCACCAGCCCGGACTGGTCGAGGACGCACGGCGTGAACTGGGCGCGTCGCTCGCCGAGATGAGGGAGGCCAACCGCCGCTGGCAGGCGATGGTCCGCTCCCCGCGCGCCCGCGGCACGCTGTCGCGCTACCGCTCGGTGCTGGGCGCGCCGGAGGCGACGTTTCCCCGGCAGATCGGTGATCTGGCGTGCGAGGTGCTGCTGTGGCCCGTACCGCTCTGGCCCACTCTCCGCTTCGAGGTGACGGCGGCGCCGGGCGGAGGTGTGTGGAACGAGTGGCTGGTGAGGGCGCCGGGCGAGCCGGGGCCCGAGCCGCGTACGGCGGAGGATCTGCGCCCCTGGTCCTGCACGGTCGACGAGGTCGCCCGCGCGTTCGCGCCGGCCAGACCGCTGGAGGGGACGGCGCCGACGCGCTGGGGGCTCGCGTTCGACGTACCCGGAACGGGGCCGTGCGTGGCGGAGTTCACGTGGGGCCTGCTCCAGCGCTGGTCGCCGGCGCCGTAGATACGGTCACTGAGGCCCGCGTTTCCTGGTGGGGTGTCAGGGCCCGGTGTCACCGGTGCGGCGGCCCCTCCCGTACGCCCGACCGGCGCAACCCAGCGCGCGCACCGCACCTCCCGCGGCCACGATGCGAAGAGGGCCGGCCGCCTGCCGGTGATCCACCTCAGCGCTCCCGGGAGAAGAACCTGCCGTGACCGTCAGCCTTGAGCAGTTGCGCCGTTGCCATGTCGCCGTCGACCTCGGGGCCGCCAGGACCCGGGTCTTCGTGAAGGGATCCGGGCTCGTCGTGGACGAGCCGAGTGTCGCCGCAGTGAACACCCGGACCGGGGCGCTCATCGCCGTCGGCGCCCTGGCCGAACAGATGACGGGCCGTACGCCGGACTACATCCGGGTCACCCGCCCCGTGAGCGGCGGCACCGTCGTGGACATCGAGATGGCCCAGCGGATGCTCCGCAACCTTCTCGGCGAGAAGCTCCGCCGCCAGCTTCGCCGCAAGCCCCGGCTGCGGGCTGCGGCGTGCACCCCGCACGACAGCGACCCGCTCGCCCAGCGCGCGGCGATCGAGACGCTGGTCGGTCTCGGCGCCCGCCGGGTCGAGCTGGTCGACACGCTCATCGCCGCCGCAGTCGGCTGCGGGCTGCCCGTGGAGAAGCCGACCGCCACCATGATCATGGTGTGCGGGGCCGCGACGACACAGGTCGCGGTGTTGTCGCTCGGTTCGATTGTGACGGCCCAGCGGGTCCCGGTCGGCGGCAACGCCATCGACCACGCGGTCATCCAGCACCTGCGCCACCAGCACGAGTTGATGCTCCCGAGCCAGTCCGTCCGCCCGCTCCAGCTGGCGCTGCGCGGCAACGGCATCACGCCGGACGGGCCGACCTCGACCGAGATCCACGGCCGTGACGTGGCGACGGGGCTCGCCCGGTCGGTCTTCGTGGACACCGCCGCCGTACGGCAGGCCATCCACACACCGCTGACCGCCGTGCTCGACGGCATCGGCAAGGTGCTGCGCGACTGCCCGCCGGACCTGGTCGCCGACCTCGCCGACACGGGGATCATGATGGTCGGCGGCAGCGCGCTGCTGCCGGGGCTCGACCAGATGGTGCGCGACGCGACGGGCATGCCGGTGCACATCGCCGAGCGCCCGGACGTCTGCGCGATCCTCGGTCTCGGCGCGATGCTGGACGGCAAGATCCAGCCGCTGGTCCTCGACCCGCTGGCCCACGCCGAGTGACGTGACGACGGGCGACGAACGACCGGAGGGAGAGGACCGCGACGGGCGGGAGCCATCGCGGCGGGTCGCACCCCGGCTGCCCATGCTGCTGGACGCCGTTCTCGACGTCGGGAGCGAGGGGGAACTCGCCTCCACCCTCCAGCATGTCGTCGACAGCGCCGCCGATCTCACCGGCGCACGTTACGGGGCGCTCGCCCTCGCCGGCCCCGCGCACGGCCGGGGGCCCGAGCGCGGACGGAGCCGGATCGCCGAGCTGTTCTCCTACGGGCTCAGCGAGGACGAGCGCCGTCGCATCACCCGGCTCCCCACCGGCCACACCGGACTGCTCGGCCACCCCGGCAGCCCCCTGAGCCTCGGCGTCCCCGTCCGGGTGCACAACGACGTACTCGGTCATCTCTGTCTGGCCCGCAAGGAGCACGGTCCCTTCACCGAGGAGGACCTCGCCCTGCTGCGGGTGCTCGCCTCGCAGGCCGGGATCGCGATCGGCAACGCGCGCCTGTACGGGTCCGCCCGCCAGCGTGCCCGGTGGATCGAGGGCGCCGCCGCCGTCACGACCGCGCTGCTCGGCGGCGAGTCCGCCGCGGAGGCGCTGACGACGCTCGCGAAGTCCGCGCGGATCCTGGCGGGAGCCGCCGCCGGTGTGGTGCTCCAGCCCACCGGCGAGGGCGGCATGGAGATCGTCGCCGCCTCCGCGCAGGACGACCCAGGCGACATCGTCGGGACGAGCATCGCGCCCGGCGCGCCCGTACTGGCCCAACTCCTCGGCGGCGAACCGGTCTACATCGACGACTCGGCGACCGACCCCCGGATGACCACGCACGTACGGAGCCGCTTCGGCCCCAGCATGATGCTGCCCCTCCAGAGCGGCGGCCGGCTGATCGGCACCCTCGCTCTCCCGCGCAGGCGCGGCGGACGCCCGTACACCCCGGTGGAGCGGCTGCTGGCCACCCAGTTCGCCTCCCAGGCCGCGCTCGCGCTGGTGCTCGCCGACGCGCAGCACAACCGCGAGCGGCTGGCGGTCTACGAGGACCGCGACCGGATCGCCCGCGACCTCCACGACCTGGTCGTACAGCGGCTGTTCGCCACCATGATGATGCTGGAGTCGACCCGCCGGCGCACCGACGACGCGGAGCTGTCCGGCCTGCTCGGCCACGCCGTGGACGAACTGGACTCCACGATCCAGGAGGTGCGGACCACGATCTTCGCCCTTCAGCAGCCGCCCGCCGACGCTCCGACGGGCCTGCGTGGCAAGGTGCTGCGGGAGACGGCGGGCGCGGCAGTCCTGCTGGGTTTCCAGCCGTCCGTGCACTTCGACGGGGCTGTCGACACCCTTGTGGGAGATCCGCTGCACGCGGGGCTGCTGGCCACGCTGCGCGGCGCGCTGGCCGCCGCGCACCGGCGGCCGGGGGTGACATCGATCGAGGTGACCGTCGACGCGGCGGCGCGGCTGCCGGACGGCCGGGCCGGGGTGCGTCTGGTGGTGGCGGACGACGGGCGGCGCGAGGACGGCGGCGAGGGCGGTACGACGGTCACCTGGGAGGCCGAGCGGTAGCCCCGTATCCGCGCACGCCTTCACACCCACAACAGAGGGCCCGGTACGGTGGGTTCGCCGTACCGGGCCCGCTGCCTCACCGCCCGGACCGGGGTTGACCCTCACCCGGCACGGGCCGCTCTTACCGCAGCCTGGCCGCTCGCGCGGCCTCGAACTGGTTCACCCAGTACTGCGTCCGGTCGAGATACGCCGTCTCGGCAGCCGCCCCGGTCTTACCGTAGGCGCCCGAGAAGGTCTGGTAGCCGTGCCCGGCCGGCGGGTTGCCCGACGCGGGTTCGATCGAGCTTCCCTCGTGCCATTCGTTGAAGGAGGTGACGGAGACCCAGGTGGGCGATCCGCCGATGGCCGGGTCCAGCGCGTTGTTCCACTGCCTGTCGTACGCGGCGCCGTTGTCCCTGCCCAGGGTGGGCGTGGTGTTGCCGGGTACGGCGCGGTCGTCGATGTAGCCGGGGGCCACCGACGGCGCCCAGACCAGGTCGTTGGCCCGCGCGTAGTCCCCGGCGTTCTTCCAGCCGGGAGCGGTGGCCCCGGCGATGCCGTCATAGGTGTAGAGGCCGTTGAAGTGCGCGATCTTCGACGTGTCGGTGGTCTGGGCCAGGACGATGTTGTTGTCCGTCACCTGGTCCAGTGCCGACCAGTCGGGCACGTCGAGGCTCTGGAAGACGTAGAACGCGTTGCTGTTGTCGCGCTCCGCGTCCCGGAAGTACGCCGGGTGGTCGCCGTACCGCTCGTTGATGTAGTTGATGTCGTCCACCGTGGACGCACCGGTACGGCCGCCGTACGGCTCCAGATGCCAGGCGACCTTGATGCCGTGGCGCTGGGCCGCGTCCATCACACCGTCGACGAGACCGTCCTCGTAACTGCCCTGGCCCCACCAGCTGTAGACCAGGACGTTCGCGCCGGACTGCTTGATCCACTTCATGTGCTGTTCGACGGAGCCGGTGAAGTCACCGGAGTCGTAGGCGCCGAGCTTGGGGTAGAGGTCGGCGCCGATGTCATCGGGCGGGTTCTGGCCGCCCTGCTGCCAGTGCCGCCAACTGCCGTTGACCTCGGGGTTGCCGTACCAGGGGTAGTAGAAGAGGTGCACGTTCGACGAGGTCGCGGCCTTGGGGTCATCGGCCGCGCCCGACAGGCTGAAGCTGTCGATGTCGAAGAGCGCGCCCGCTCCCCCGGTGAAGCGCAGGAACAGCGCGCCCGTCCCGGTGGCGGTCAGCGTCGTGGACACCTCGGTGAAGGTGTCCCAGCTGCCGGTCGGGGCGATGTCGACCGACCCGAGCAGGGTGCCGGTGGCCGAGCCCGACCGGATCTCGACGGTGCCGCCCGCGCCCGCCGACGAGACGTCGGCGGTGAAGGTGGTGGCACCGGCGGTGTCGACCTGGGAGTACCCGGCCCAGTCACCGTTCTCGATATGACCGAGGGTCTGACCGCCACTGGCCGAACCGTGGTTGGCGCGCTCCACGCCCGAGCCCGAGGTGTACGCCTCGCCCTCGACGAGCGTGGGCTCCGGGCCCGGGTCGCCGGGGTCCCCCGGGTCCTCGCCGCCGGACGAGCAGTCGGCTTCGACCGCGCCGGCCGCGTACTGGATGCCGCCGAGCAGTACCTGCCGGAAGGCGGGATCGGCGTACGACTCCTGGGTGTGGCCGAGCCCGGTGTAGAACGAGCGGCCCGCGGCCTGTTCGTCGCACCAGGTGATCGGGTGGTCGCCGCCCATCTCCCCACCGCTGTACGTGGATTCGTCCAAGCTCTGGAGCACATGGACGGACTCACGCGGATTGGTGCGGTAGTTGTACCACTCGTCGGTTCTGGACCAGGTCGGGTCCAGGTGCGAGGTCGCCGGGTGGGTCCGGTCCTCGTTCTTGAGGGTGGCCTGCTGGATGGCCGGGTGGCTCTTGAACCAGGCGCCGACCAGGCCCTCGTACTCCGGCCAGCCGTACTCGGTGTCGGCCGCGGCGTGGACACCGACATAGCCGCCGCCCCCGTCGACGTACGACTTCAGCGCGGTCTGCTGAGCGTCGTCGAGCACATCGCCGGTGGTGCTGAGGAAGACCACCGCCTCGTAGTTCGCGAGGTTGGCCGTGGTGAAGGCACCGCTGTCCTCGGTCGCCGTGACGGTGAACTCGTTGGCCGCACCGAGGTCTTGGATCGTCCTGATACCAACCGGGATCGAATCGTGCCTGAAACCGGCCGTCTTGGAGAAGACGAGCACCTCGTACGGGTCGGCAGCGGCCTGCGCCGAGGCGCCGGTGGGCGCGAGGAACGCGGCCCCGAGCGCGACGGCCAGCACGCACGACAAGTGCCGCATGCGCCGGGCGATCTGACGTCTCATCGCTCGGCTCCCCTGTCCGCCTCGGCCGCCGCACCGGTGGAGAAGGTGAAGGCGTCCAGGTCGAAGAGATTGCCCTGACCCGTCGCGCCCTTGAAGACGAGGAACAACTCCGTCGTCCCGGCAGGGGCGTTGGCGATGTCGCCCGTGACGTCCACGAAGTTCTCCCAGCCGCCGGTCGGCGCGACGGTCACCGAGCCGAGCAGCGTGCCGGTCGCGGAGCCCGCCCGTACTTCGAGCGTGCCGCCGACGCCGCCGGACGCGACGCGCGCCGAGATGCTGGTCGCGTTGTCCACCGCGTACGGCTTGAAGGAGACCCAGTCGCCGTTGTCCGTGAAGCCGACCGTGGCACCGCCCTCGGCGTTGCCGTGGGCCGCGACCTCGATGCCGGACTGGGCGCCGAAGTGCTCGCCCTGCCGGTGGCGGGGCTGGAGGATGCTGTCGCTGTGCGTGGTCAGGCCGCCCTCGTCGGTGTACTCGGCGTCGAAGACCCCGTAGATGTTGGCCGCTGTGTCGTGCTCACCGTCGACGGGAACGTCGATGGTGCCGGAGCAGCCGTTCTTCGAGGTGATCTGGTGCCGGTGCTCGTCGTGGCCGAGCAGATACGTGACCTTGACCTTGGCGCAGTCGACCGCGCCGTCCTCGGGGTCACTGGCCGTGACGGTGAACGGGACGCTGTCGCCCCAGGAGAACAGCTCGCCGTCGGCGGGCGTGTTCAGGGTGACGGTGGGCGCGCTGTTTCCGGCCGTCACGACGAGGCTGGCGGATCCGGTCAGGCCCTCCGGGTCGGTGACGGTGAGGGTCGGCCGGTAGGTGCCGGCGTCGGTGTAGGTGTGGCTCGGGTTGGCGTCGGTGGACTTCGTACCGTCACCGAAGTCCCAGGCGTAGCTGAGCGCTCCGCCCTCGGGGTCGGCGCTTCCCGCGGAGGAGAAGGCGACTTGGAGCGGGGTCGGGCCGGACGTCTTGTCGGCGGCGGCCTTGGCGACCGGGTTGCGGTTGCTGCCCGCGAGGTACTCGATGCGCCACAGGGCCTGGTTGTTGGAGCCGGTGCCGTAGTCGAGCACGTACAGCGCGCCGTCGGGGCCGAACGCCTGGTCCATGACCTGGGTGCCGGTCCACGGGAAGGCCTCGATGACGCCGGGGGCGCCGTCGGCCTTGACCTCGATGGCCTTGATCCACTTGCGGCCGTACTCACCGGCGAAGAAGCGGCCGTCGAGCGACTCGGGGAACTTCACGTCGGAGTCGAGGCCCGCGTCGTAGTTGTAGACGGGACCGCCCATGGGCGACTCGGAGCCGCTGCCGAACTCGGGCGGGGAGCCCGCGTCACCGGAGTAGCGGATCCACGCGGCCTTGGCCGGGGGGAGCTTGCTCTGGCCGGTGTTGTGCAGGGAGTTGTTGGTGGCGCCGCCCGCGCAGTCGTACTTGCCCGCGGAGGGGCCGTCCGGGAACGCCCACTCGCCGTAGGTCTCGGTGGCGGTGTTGGTGCCGGTGCAGTACGGCCAGCCGAAGTTGCCCGCCTCGGTGATGCGGTTGAACTCGACCTGGCCGCTGGGCCCGCGGTCGGCGCTCGTGGAGCCGGAGTCGGGGCCGTAGTCGCCGAGGTAGACGATGCCGGTGGCCTTGTCGACGGACATCCGGAACGGGTTGCGGAAGCCCATCGCGTAGATCTCGGGGCGCGTCTGCGCCGTGCCCGGGGCGAAGAGGTTGCCGGCCGGGACGGTGTAGCCGCCGTCGGCCGTGGGCTTGATACGGAGCACCTTGCCGCGCAGGTCGTTGGTGTTGCCCGAGGAGCGCTGGGCGTCGAACTGCGGGTTGCGGTTGGCGCGTTCGTCGATCGGCGAGTAGCCGGCGGACTCGAACGGGTTCGTGTCGTCGCCCGTGGTCAGATAGAGGTTGCCCTGCGCGTCGAAGTCGATGTCACCGCCGACGTGGCAGCACTGGCCACGGTCGTTGGGGACTTCGAGCACGACCTTCTCGCTCGCGGTGTCGAGGGTGCCGTCGGCCTTGAGCGTGAAGCGGGAGAGGTTCAGATGCCCCTTCCACGGCTCGAAGTCGGCCGCGCTGCCCGTCACCGGGGCGTCCCCGCCCGGGGTGCTGAGCTTGGGCGAGTAGTACAGATACAGATACCGGTTGGTCTGGAAGTCCGGGTCGGCCGCGACTCCCTGGAGACCTTCCTCGTCGTGCGTGTAGACGTCGAGCTTGCCCGCCGTCTTGGTGTTGCCCGCGGCGTCGGTGAGACGGAGCGTGCCGTCCCGCGAGGTGTGCACGACCGAGCGGTCGGGCAGCACGGCCAGCGACATGGCCTCGCCCAACTCCGAACCACCGAGGGCGAGTTGCACCTGCTGGTAGTCCGCAGCCGGGATGTCGGCGGCCTCGTGGCCCGGGTGACCGGGGTGGGCGACGGCCGCGGGGGCGGCGGTGAGGCCGGCCGACAGCACGAGGGCGAGCGCCGTGAAAATTCTGGACCACGCTGGTGGGCGTCGTGACATGAAATTTCCTTCCTGACCAGAGGTGGGGTGTGTCAGGCAAGGCGCGCGCCGTCGCGCTTTGCTGCTGGGCGGATGGTGCGGTGCGGGGGGGGTTCGGGGGGATGCGGTGCGGAGTGCCGTGCGTCGGCCGGGAGGCCATGTCGGTAGTCCGAGCGAGTTGCATGCTGGCAACGCCGAATTAATTTGTCAAGGTCGTGTCAAAATCGACTTCGGCCATCCCACCGGGGGCCCGCGTGCGCGCGCGAGACCGAACTCGCCCCGCGTAGACCGGCTTTGGCCTGCCGCGTTCCGCCGACGACCTCGCGGCGCGCACCACCGCCAACTACGCATCTTTCGGACAGTGTTGTGTGACTGAACAAATTCGCGGAGGTTACGCGAAACGCCGGATTAACTCGCCGGGCCAGGCGCGGTCCGCAGGTGGCGGCTGGGTGCGGTCCGCAGGTGGCGGCTGAGGGCCGCCCGGTCGGCTCGCCTCAGCTCAGCAGCGCGCGCAGCGAGACCACCGTGCGCGCGATGAACGCGTCGCGGGTCGTCTCGTCCAGAAGCTCCAGCGACAGGAACGGGTTGAGGTCCTCCAGCTCCACGAGCAGCAGCTCCCCGTCGGGCGCCCGGCACGCGTCGACGCGCTGGATGCCGTGGTCGAGGGTGTTCCAGTCGATGAACTTCCGCGCGAAGTCGAGATCGACGGTCCTGGCCTCGTACGGCACGAGCTCCCACCGCCGGTCCGGGTCGGGTGCGTGGAGCGCGTACTGGAAGTCGTGGTCGACGAAGTAGAAGGAGACCTCGTACGAGAAGGGGATACGCGGCTGTACGAGGACATCCCCGAGACCGCCGCCGGGGCCACCGGGCTCTCCGAGGCCACCGAGTTCCGCGAGCCGGGCTCGCGGTACGAACCGCATGCCGATGGAGTCCGCCCCGTCCTTCGGCTTGACGACGTACTCGTCCGCGTCCGGCAGCTTGCCCAGGTCATCGGCCCGGTCCACGGTGGGTATGACGGGCAGCCCGGCGGCGCTCAGCTCCACCAGATACCCCTTGCCCGCCATGTCACCCCGCCCGGTCAGCGGGTTGTAGACGCGCACGCCCTCGGCCAGTGCCCGGCCGCGGAAGTCGTCGTACTGCTTCCGGTAGTGGATCACGGGCCCGCTGTTGCGTACGACGACCCCGTCGAACTCACCCATGAGGCGCGCGGCGTCGGCCGGATGGCACGTGGCGACGCTGAAGTCCCGCCGCAGCCGGGAGGAGAGCAGGATGTCCTCGTCGCAGTAGCGGCGGCCCCTGGCCTCGTAGGCGAGGTCGGTGACATAGAGGACACGGGGAGGTACGGCGGCGGACATCGTGCTCCTGAGAGTGACGTGGGTGCCCGCAGATTACGCCGCGCCCCGGGGCGGCCGACGGGCCGGTGCCGGGAGGACACGGCACGGCTCCGCACGGTGCGGAAGCGGTGTCAGAGAGCTACGACCGTCGCCTCCGTGGCCTTCACACTCGTCCAGACCGGCACCCCGTCGGCCAGGCCGAGTTCGACGGCGGCCCCCGGGGTGATCTCGGCCACCAGATCCGGGGCGTCATCGGAGGTGATCAGCACGCGCAGCCGGCTGCCGCTGGAGGTGATCTCGCGTACGGTGCCGGGCCAGACGTTACGGGGGCTGCCGCTCGGCCGGTCCCGGTGCACGGACACGGCCTCGGGCGCGATGATCGCCAGCGCGCGCGTCCCAGGGGGCAGCGGATCCGCGACGACCAGGAGGCCGCCGCCGGTGGGCGCGAACCCGTCGGCGGTCGCGGTGCCGGGCCAGGCGTTGCGGCCGAGCATCCGGGCGACCCACGGTGAGCGGGGGTGGCGGGCGACGTCGGCGGGCGGTGCGTCCTGGACGACACGGCCCTCGTCCAGGACGAGCACCCGGTCGGCCAATGACACAGCCTCCACCGGGTCGTGAGTGACCATCAGACAGACTCCGCCGAAGCCTTCGAGGTGGCTGCGCAGGGTGTGCCGTACCCGCGCGCGGGTCGTCTGGTCGAGCGCGGCCAGCGGTTCGTCGAGCAGCAGCAGGCGCGGGCTGGTCGCCAACGCCCTTGCCAGGGCGACCCGTTGGGCCTGCCCGCCGGAGACCTGGGCGGGCCTGCGGTGCGCGAGATGGCCCACGCCGAGACGGTCGAGCCACAGTTGGGCGGTCCGGCGGGCCTCGGCTCGGGTGGCGCCGCGGGCGCGGAGCCCGTATGCCGTGTTGCTCAGAGCGCTCAAGTGCGGGAAGAGCGCGCCGTCCTGGGGCACCCAGGCGACGCCCCTGCGGTGCGGCGGGAGCGCGGTGACGTCGAGCGCGCCGAGACGCAGCTCGGCATGGGCGCGGGGGGTCAGACCGAGGAGGGCGCGCAGGAGGGTGGTCTTGCCGGCGCCGTTGGGGCCGACGACGGCGATGGTGGTGCCGGGCTCGGCGTCGAGTGTGAGGCGGGTGAAACCGGTGACGTCGGCGTGCAGTGCCCACCGTTCGTCGACGGTCAGCCGCTCGCCGCCACCCTTCACCAGGCCGACGGCCACGGCCTCAGCGCCCGCGCCCGCCTCCGGCTCCGGCTCCGGCTCCGGCTCCGATGCCGTGTCGTCGTCAGCCGAAGTGGCCTGCTTCCGGGACCTGTTGGCGGTGTCGTTGGTGTCCTGCGGCGTGCCTGTCCACCGCCCGCGCAGGGCGATCAGTACGGCCATGGCGATGACGAGCAGCAACAGGGAGACGGATGTCGCCGCCTCCGGCGAACTCTGGAGCAGCAGATACACCTGGAGCGGCAGCGTCTGCGTGGTGCCCGGCAGATTCCCCGCGAAGGTGATGGTCGCGCCGAACTCGCCGAGCGCCCGCGCCCACGTCAGCGCGGCCCCGGCGAGCAGCCCCGGGGCGACCATCGGCAGGGTGACGGTGGCGAACACCCGTACCGGCGAGGCTCCGAGGGAGGCCGCGGTCTCCTCGTAACTGGGGCGCAGTCCGCCCAGCGCGCCTTCCAGGCTGATGACGAGGAACGGCATCGCGACGAATGTCGCGGCCAGGACCGCGCCGGAGGTGTGGAACGGCAGGGTGATGCCGAACGTGTCCTCCAGCCAGGGGCCCAGCAGCCCGCGCCGCCCGAACGCGAGGAGCAGCGCCACGCCGCCGACGGTGGGCGGCAGCACCATCGGCAGCAGGACCAGGGACCGCACCAGCGCCTTGCCGGGGAAGTCCACGCGCGCCAGGAACCAGGCGAGCGGCACCCCGAGGACCAGGGAGAGTACGAGTGCCCAGCCGGAGACGAGGAGGGAGAGCTCCAGCGCCTCCACGACTCCGGGGCTGGTCAGATGCGTACCGACGTCGCCCCACGAGGTCCGGGCGAGGATCCCGAGGAGCGGCAGCAGCAGGAAGGCGACCGCGAGCAGCGCGGGGAGTGCGAGCGCGACGGGCGTACGCGGCTGGGTGCGGGTGCGCGTGCGCGTGCGGCGGCCCGGGACCCGGCGGGGCATGCTGAGGCGGCTCATCGGGCTCCTGCGGGTCCTGCCGGCCTGTGGCACGGGCGAGTTGGCGATTACGGCACCAGGAAGCCCGCGTCCAGGAGAAGCCTCTGCGCGTCGGGAGTGCTGAGCCAGGCGACGAACGCGGCTGCGGCTTCCGCGTGTTCGGACGTCTTGAGCGTGGCGGCCGGGTATTCGGCGATGGCGTTCTGCGCGTCGGGGATCTCGACCGCGTCCACCTTGTCCGTGGCGATGGCGGCATCCGTCTGGTAGACGATCCCGGCGTCGGCCTCGCCGAGTTCGACCTTGCTGAGGACCGCGCGGACGTTCGGCTCCTGCGAGACCGGCTTCACGTCGATCTTCTGCGCGTCCAGCACCTGTTCGCTGTACCGGCCGACCGGGACCTCGGGCGCCGCGAGGACGACCTTGAGCTTGGGGTCGGCGAGGTCCTTCAGGCTCCCGATCTTCTCCGGGTTGCCCTCCCCGGTGGCGATGACGAGACGGTTCTTGGCGATGACGGTCGGCGTCCCGGTGTCGGCCTTCAGACCGCCCATGGTCTTGGTGTCTGCGGTCACCAACGCGTCGGCGGGGGCGCCCTGTTCGACCTGCGCGGCGAGTTCCTGCGAGCCGGCGAAGGAGAACGTCACCTTCGTGCCGGGGTTCGCCTTCTCGTACGCGGCACCCGCCATCGCGAAGACATCGGTGAGCGAGGAGGCGGCGAGAACGGTCAGTTCGCCCGCTGTGGTGCCGGTCGCCGGGGTGCCGGTCGCCGACTCGGTGGGCTTGGCACCGGCGTCGCTGTCGTCACTGCCACTGCCACTGCCGCTGTCGCTGTCGCTGCACGCGGCCAGGGTGGCGAGCAGGGCCGCGGTGAGCGCGGCAGCGGCGGTACGGCGTATGGCGGCCGTTCTGAGGGTGAAGGACATGAGGGTTCAGGACTCCCTGGAAGGCTGAGCACGAAGACGGAAAGGGTCAGACGCGGTCGATGTGCACGCTGGTCGACTTCACGCGGGCGGTGGCCCGCATCCCGACCTCCAGTCCCAACTCCTCGACGGCCTCCCTGGTCAGGAGCGAGACGAGCCGGTGCGGCCCGGCCTGGATCTCCACCTGGGCGGCGACGTCGCCGAGTTTGACGGCGGTGACGATGCCGGGAAAGGCGTTACGCGCCGAGGTGTACGGCACCTCCTCGTCGCCGTTGCCGCCGCCCTGGCCGATCTCGACCGAGAACGCGGCCAGATCGCGGCCGTCGATGAGCCGCCGGCCGCCGTCGTCACGCTGGGTGGCGACCCGGCCGGCGTCAGCCCACCGTCGAGCGGTGTCGGCGCTGACGCCGAGGAGGCGCGCGGCCTGGCCGATTGTGTAGGACTGCATGCGCGGAAAGATAAGCCGCCTGCCTGGCATTTGCAACGTGTGAGCTGGATACCCATGGCAGATGCGGGTGCCGAGACCCCCCGGCGACCGCTCCGTCCTCAGGCCCCGGAGTCGCCGCCCTGAGGCCGCTGCCGGTTCTGCGACGAGGGGGCGAGAACGGTCTCCGAGAGAGCCTGGAGGCGCACCGCCACCGAGATACGGAAGTACGGATCCGGCTCCCGCCACTCACCGCCGAGCAACTGTGCGACCCTGTCCAGCCGTTGCAGCACCGTGTTGGTGTGCACGCCCATCATCCGCGCCGCGCGGGAAGGGCTCGCGTTGCAGTCGACGAACCGGTGGAGAGTGGCGAGCAGGTCCGTCCCTCGTTCGGCGTCCCAGCGCAGGACGGGGCCGATGGTGTGCTCGATGAACTGCCTCACGCTGGTGGGGTCGTGGGCGAACAGGGTGGTGTACGGCAGGTAGGCGTCGGCCGCGACCGCGGCGGCCTCAAGCCCGAGGGCGGCGAGCACCCGGCTGCAGTCCCGGGCCGCGGAGAAACGGGCGCTCAGTTCGTCGAGCGTCTCGGCGGGAGGCGCGGCCACCGCCAGCAGTTTGCCGATACCCGTTCCGGCGCAGATCCGGTCGTGTACGGCGGTCGCGGCACGCTGCGGGTCGCTGTCCGGTACGACGAGCGTGACGACGCCGTCCACCTCACCCGCGAGGCCGGACTGCCCGGCCGCCGTGTGCGCGGCCCGCAGCGCCGCACGGCGCTGTTCCGGGGCCACCACCGCGATGACGACGGTACGCAGGTCGTCCGGGCGCAGTCTGCGGGCGTGCAGCCGGGCGGGCAGGCTGGAGTGGCGCCTGAAGTCGGGGCTGACCAGGTCGCCGAGGAGTTCGCCGCGCACCCGGTCCTCGGCGTAGAGGACCGCGTCCTGTTTCAGGGTGAGCAGCGCGGTGATCTGCGCGGCGCGCTCGATGGTGCGCTGCTCCACCGCACCGAGCTCCACCCCGCCGTCGCCGATGAGCAGGCCGCCGAGCATCATCTCTCCGGCGAGCACGGCGACCGCGGCGTGGAACCCGCCTGCCGTCGGCTCCAGCAGGGTGCAGCGTCCGGAGGCCAGGCTGTCCGAGACCGCCGACCGGACGGGGGGCGGGTCGATCACCGAGTCCGTGCTCCGGTCGTCGGACGAGGCGATGACGCCGTAGGACTCGTCGAGGATGACCACCGGCCTCTCCAGCGCCGCTCCCAGGGTCCGCGCCACATCGGCGGCTCCGCCTCCGCGCAGCACCGCCGTGGTCAGTTCCTCGTGCACCCGGCTGGCGCGTTCCATCGCCTCGACGTGGGCGGCCAGCGCGTCGTACGCGTGCTGTGTCTCGGCGGCGGCGTCGCGGGTCCGGGTGAGCAGCCGGGCCGATTGCAGGACGACCGCGACGTTGTCGGCGAAGGCCGACAACAGCGCCACCTCCTCCGGGGAGAACTCGTGCTCGTCGCGGTTGGCGGCGAACAGCACCCCCAGAATCTCTTCGCCGGCGATCAGCGGGACGCCCAGGATGGAGACGAGGCCCTCGGCGCGGACCGCGTTGTCGATGCTCTCGACGTGCGGCACGTCGCGCAGCCGTTCGTAGCGCGAGGTCCACTGCGGGGCGCGGGACTCGACGATCTTGCCGGCCAGACCGATATGGGGCGGCACCCTCAGCTTCTGGAAGGAGGGGGCGACCGCTCCGGCGGTGGAACGGACCTTCAGCTCGCGGGTGGTCTCGTCGAACTCGGACAAGTAGGTGACGTCGGTTCCGGCGAGGTCGTGCGCGCGCCGTACCAGCCGGGTGATCAGCAGATCCACGTCGTGCAGTTCGGCGAGTTCCCGCGCGCTGGAGAACAGCGCGGACAGCTCCTGTCCGCGCCGGCGCAACCGGGCCATCCCGCCCTGGAGCTCGCGGACCCGCCGGCCCACCTGGGCGACCGTGGTGGTGTCGAGCCGCTCGGTGAGCAGCAGGTCGGTCACGGCGTCCCGCTCGTCCGGGCGGCCCTTCGCGGCGAGGTCGAGCAGGGCCAGGACAGCGGGCACGGAGACGTCGGCCTCCTGCGCCTGTCCGGTGTCCCGGGGCGCGTCCATCCCTCTTACTCTGTGTGAATCATCCACTAGATACCCCGCTCTATGTGCTCATCGTATATGTCCGCTGCCGGAGACGGTACCTAGAGTCGGAAGTGTGACAGCGGAGACATCCCGACGACATCCGCCCGTCACAGAACCGAAGACCGACTCTGATCCGCTCCCTGGCCGCCATGTCACTCGCCGGCCTCCCCCACGGACTCCTCACCGGAGGACACGCCATGATCATTGAACAGTCACCCCGCTCCCTCTTCGCCCGGCACGGCGACACCGTGCTCGGCAAGCGGTCCGCGGTGTGCTCCATGGTCGCGGAAACCCGTGCGGTTCCCGCTCTGCGAGCCTTCGCCCGTGACATGGCGACACAGTGGGGGGCACCCGAGGAGACGATCGACGCCCTGCGCGTGATCGCCACGGAGCTGGTGACCAATACCGTGCTGCACAGCGGAAGCCCCGAGGTGACCCTGCTGCTGACGGTCGACGATCACACGGCCACCGTCGAGGTCAAGGACACCGGCAGCTGGCGGATCGAGAGCGGTGCCACCGGGACATCCGAGGAGAGGCTGTGCGGCCGGGGACTCCATATGGTCCACGCCTACTCCACGGCCTGCCGGGTGGAGCGGACCGCGCGGGGCACGGCCGTGCGCGCCGAACTGCGGATGTCGCGGCCCCCTCCCGACAGCGTTCCCGCCCCATCCCCGGCGGCCACCGCCCGCCTACAGCCCGCTATGGCGGTCTAGGCCCCGCCGTCCCGTTCTTGCCCCATCCCGCCGAGGACGTGCCGCCACGTCCCGGCCTGTCGCTCGTCCGCCTCCCATGAGGCCCATCACTGGAAGCAGGAGGACCCATGGCAGTCAACAGTCGCCTGTCCGGAATGAAGGACTTGCCGATCGGCGAGCGCCGCGCCCGTATCGCGCGGAGCACCTCGGTCGAGCCGGAGCGGCTGGAGGTGCTCGATCCCGAGCAGGGCCTCACTCTTGAGCAGGCCGACCACATGATCGAGAACGCCATCGGTGTCTTCGGCGTCCCACTGGGCGTGGCGACCAACTTCACCGTCAACGGCCGCGACTATCTGATCCCCATGGCCACCGAGGAGCCGTCGGTGATCGCCGCGGCCAGCAACGCCGCCCGCATCGCCCGCGTCAACGGCGGTTTCACCACCTCGACCACGGAACCGCTCATGCGGGCCCAGATCCAGATCCTCGACGTCGCCGATCCGCACACCGCCCGGCTGCGGCTGTTCGAGGCCCGTGACGAGCTGATGGCGCTGGCCGACAAGCAGGACCCCCAGCTCAGCCGTATCGGCGGCGGCGTCCGGGATGTGGACGTACATCTGGTCGACGCTCCCGCCGCCACCTATGTGGTGCTGCACCTGATCGTGGACGTACGCGACGCGATGGGCGCCAACGCCGTGAACACCATGGCCGAGGCGGTCGCCGGACGGGCCGGCGAGATCGCCCAGGGCCGTGCGCTGCTGCGGATCCTCAGCAACAAGGCCGACCTGCGCCTGTGCCGGGCGCGTGCCGTGTTCGACGCGGAAGCGCTCGGCGGGCCCGAGGTGGTCGACGACATCGTGCACGCCGCCGCGCTGGCCGAGGCGGACCCCTACCGCGCCGCCACCCACAACAAGGGGATCATGAACGGCGTCGTCGCCGTGGTCCTGGCCACCGGCAACGACACCCGCGCCGTCGAGGCCGGATCCCACTCCCACGCCGTCGACCGGCACGGCAGGTACACAGCTCTGTCGCACTTCGAGAAGGACTCCGACGGCAACCTGACGGGTGTACTGGAGCTGCCGATGGCGGTCGGCCTCGTCGGCGGGGCCACCAAGGTGCACCCGGTCGCGCGGGCCGCCGTCGCCCTGCTCGGCGTCGAGACGGCCCGCGAGCTCGGTGAGGTCATCACCGCTGTCGGCCTGGCACAGAACCTCGCCGCCGTACGGGCCCTGGCCGCCGAGGGCATCCAGCGCGGCCACATGTCGCTGCACGCCCGCAATGTCGCCGTTACCGCCGGCGCCACCCCCGAGGAACTGCCTGTCGTGGTCGCCCGGCTGATCACCGACCGCGCCGTACGGGGAGACCACGCGGAGAAGATCCTCGCCGAGCTGCGCGACAAGGCCTGATTCCGCGCAGCCCGCACGTTCGACTGTCAAGGGAGACACTGAAACATGGCACTTCATGTGGGTATCGACGTCGGTGGCACGTTCACCGACGCGGTCGCGGTCCTCGACGGGCGCGCGGTCCGCGGGAAGGCCTTCTCGACCAAGGACGTCACCACCGGCATCCTGGGCGCGCTGGCCGTGCTCCAGGAGCGTGCGGGCCTGTCCGAGGAGGAGTTCTACCCGGCCGTGGACCGCTTCGTCCTCGGGAACACGATCGTCACCAACGCCGTGGACGAGCAGAAGTACGCCACGGTGGCCCTGCTCACGACCCAGGGGTTCCGCGACACTATGCGGATCGCCCGGTCCGCGCGGACCGACGAGCGCGACCCGCACAAGATGCTGTCGCCGCCCGACATCGTCGAGCGAGGGCGCGTCTTCGAGGTCGCCGAACGCGTCGACGCGCACGGTGAGATCCTCGTACCCCTGCGCGACGACGTGATCGCCGCCGCGGTGGAGGCCGCGCTCGCCACGGATGCCGAGGCCATCGCCGTCTGTCTGCTGTGGTCGTTCCGCAATCCCGCCCACGAGCAGGCCATCGGCGCATACCTGCGGGAGAACCACCCGGACGTACCGTTCACCCTCTCCAGCAGCCTGACACCGGTCTACCGGGAGTACGAGCGCATGGTCACCACGGCCCTCGACGCCGCGGTCAAGCCGCTCGTCGCCTCGCACTTCGACCATCTCGCCGAAGAACTGGGCGCCCGGGGCCTGCGTACCCGGGTGCAGATCATGCAGGTCCACGGCGGGTTCCTGTCGGTCGAGGAGACGAACAAGGCGCCGATCTCCATGTTCAACTCCGGCCCGGTCGGCGGTGTGACAGGGGCCCGGCTGCTCGGGAAGCAGCTGGGCAAACGCCGGGTGCTGACCGCCGACATGGGCGGCACCAGCCTGGACGCCGCCGCGATCATGGACGACGAGTTCCGGCTGCTCTCCCGGGCCGAGATCGGCGGACTGCCGACGAGTCTGACGGTCGTCGACATCGAGACGATCGGCGCCGGCGGCGGCAGCTCCGCCTGGGTGGACGGTCGCGGACTGCTCAGGGTCGGCCCGCACAGCGCGGGCTCCACCCCCGGGCCCGCCTGTTACGGCAAGGGCGGGACCACCCCGACGGTCACCGACGCCGCGCTCGTGCTCGGCCTCATCAACCCCGACTACTACCTCGGCGGCGCCGTCGAGCTGTACGGGGACCTGGCCCGCGAGGCGCTGCGCGAGCACGTCGGCGAGCCGCTCGGGCTGACCGAGGACGCCGCGGCCGAGGGCGTGTACCGCCTCGCCACCTCGCAGATGACCAACGCGCTGCGCAAGATCACCGTCAACCGCGGCCATGACCCGCGGGAGTTCACCCTCGTCGGTTTCGGCGGCGCCTGCGGCCTGTTCGCCGCGAGCATCGCCGCCGAGATCGGCGTGACCGAGATCGTCATCCCCCGCAACGCCGCGGTGTTCTCGGCCTACGGGCTCATGCACGCCGATTCCGTCTTCTCCGCCGTGCGGACCAGCCCCTGGACGATGCACCAGCCGGCCGCCGATCTCGACGGCGAGTTCCGTGCCCTGGAGCAGCGCGCGCAGGCGTGGTTCGAGGCCGAGGGCATCCCCGAGGACCGGCGCGAACTCCACCGCGAGGCCGACATGAAGTTCGTCGGCCAGATCTTCGAGGTCACCACGCGGCTCAAGGGCGGGACCTTCACCGAGGCCGACAAGGACGAACTGCGCGCGCGGTTCATCGCCGACTACCAGAGCGAGTTCGGCGCCGGCACCGCCTGGACCGAGACCGACATCCTGCTGGTCAACTCCAGGGTGCGGGCGATCGGCCGCAGTGACGTCCAAGAGGTCGGCCAGGTCCAGCAGGCCGTCGGTGACGACGAGAAGCACGTACTGCTGCGCCGCCGCATCGTCGAACCGGCGACGGGGACACGTACCGAGGTGGACGTGCACCGCGGCTTCGCCGCACTGGGCCGGGCGGAAGGACCGTGCCTGCTTGAGGAGCCCGACACCACCGTCTACGTCCCCACGGGCGCCACGGTGGAACTGACCGGTGCCGGGGACTTCCTCGTCCGGCTCGACTCGTCCGTCTGATCGCCACGGCTGCTTCCAGGAGACCCTCATGACCGTATCCGCAACCGGCCTCCCCGCCGGGTACGACCCCGTCACGCTCGAAGTCATCCGTATGCGCCTGGACTCCATCGTCGAGGAGATGGGCATCGCGATGATCCGTTCGTCCGGCTCTCCGGTGATCACCGAGGCCGGCGACTTCAACACCGCGCTCTTCGACCCGACCGGCCGTATCTACGCCTACTCCGACTACGTCCAGTTCCACATCGGCTCCGGCAGCGTCGCCGTCCAGAACCTGGTCAGGGAGATCGCGGGCGAGCCCCTCTCGCCCGGCGACGCCTTCATCTCCAACGACCCGCACACCGCCGGCGCGAGCCACCCGCCGGACACGAACGTGATCTCGCCGATCTTCCACGGCTCCGAGCTCATCGGCTGGGCGCAGTCCCAGGCCCATCTCCTCGACGTCGGCGGGATGACGCCGGGCGGCTTCGCCCCCGACGCCTTCGACTGTTACAGCGAGGCGCTCCGCCTCCCGCCGGGGGTGAAGATCTTCGACAAGGGCGAGCCCGTCGAGTGGGTGCGCCGCATCCTGCTCAACAACGTGCGGGTGCCCGCGCTGTTCTGGAACGACGTGCGCTCCCTGGTGGCCAGCAACAACACCGGGATCCAGCGGCTGCTCGCCACCGTCGGGGAGTTCGGGATCGACGAGTTCCGTGAGTACACCCGCCTCAGCTTCGAACTGGCGGAGCAGGTGGTCCGTGACCGCGTCGCGAAGATCCCCGACGGTACGTACACGGCCGAGGAGTGGACCGAGCACAACGGTCATGTCGACGAGCTGTACCGCGTCGCCTGCACCATGACCAAGCGGGGCGAGCAGGTCACCTTCGACTTCACCGGATCCAGCGAGCAGACCGACGGCTTCGTCAACTGCAGTTACGGGGCGCTCGTCGGGAGCGTCGCCACCGCGGTCGTCCCCATCCTCGCCTGGGACGTGCCGTTCAACGAGGGCGTCATGACCGCCTTCGAGGTCGTCGCCGAGCCCGGCTCCATCGTCAACCCGACACCTCCGGCGCCGATCAGCAACGGGCACCTGACGACCGGCGCCCGGGTCAGCCGGCTGGTCACCAAACTGATGAACGAAGCCTGCCGGGGCAGCGCCGACGACACCGTCCGGGGCCGCGCCCAGGGCGTGTGGGCCGACTCGTGGACCGGCGGAATCTCGGCCGGCACCTCGGACGACGGCGAGTACTTCGTGCTGTTCAACATGGACGGCGGAGGGATGGGGGCGGGCGCCCAGCCGGACGCCGACGGCCTCGACTGCGCCGGGATGATGACGCAGGTCAACAACATGCTCCCGGACGTCGAGATGAACGAGATGCTCTATCCCGTCCTCTACCTGTGGAAGCGGCTCAACATCGCCAGCGCCGGACACGGGGCCCACCGAGGCGGACTGGGGCTGGAGTTCGCCTGGACCCTGCGCGGCGCGTCATCGGTCACCCAGACCGTGTTCGCCCCCAGCGCCCAGGTGGTCGCCGACGGGTACGGCGGCGGGCTCCCCGGCGGGGGCAGCGGGCACCGGATCCTGCGCGGGACCAACATCGACGGTCTGCTCGCCACGGGCACGGTGCCCACCGACGACAGCCTGACCTCCGACGAGCAGGACCTGCTCGCCATCAACCAGTCCTCGGTGCCGGTCTCGGCCGGCGATGTCTTCGTCCAGTGGATCGCCGGGGGCGGCGGGTACGGAGATCCCCTCCTGCGTGACCCGCTGCTCGTCGCCAAGGACGTCCGGGACGGGTACGTCACCGACCACACGGCGTCCGCCGTCTACGGTGTGGTGCTCGCCGCCGGCGCCGTGGACACCCACGCGACCGAGCACACGCGCAAGGCGATGCGCGCCACCCGGATCGGCGGGGAACCTGCCGCGTCGGTCGCCGCCGACGCGCCCGCCGGTGCGTCCGCGCCCCGCCGTACCGCGGACGGCTGGTACTGCCCGGCCAGCGGCGCTCGCGTCAGCACGAAGGAGGACTGGCGGGAGGACGCCGTCGTCACCACGCGGGTCGCCGCCGATCGGCTGGGCGAGTTCGGCGTCCGGGTACGGCCCCGGGAGAGCGGGCAGCGTGTGCTCATCGACGAGTTCTACAGCCCGCGCTGCGGCACGCTGCTCGACGCACGTATCCGGGTCGAAGCCGCCGTGGCCGGCTGATGCCCCCGCGCCGGCCCATGCCCCAGCGGTACTCGAAGAAGGAGGTTGTCGCGTGATGGAGCTCAACGGTGGTGCCGGCCCCGACGGGGGTGGGACCGGCCTCGACGCCGTCCTGCCGGGCGGTCCCTCGCGGGGGGCGCTGCGCGGTGTCGTCGTCCTCGACATCACCCGGGTGGTCGCGGGGCCGTTCTGCTCGATGCTGCTCGCGGATCTCGGAGCGACGGTCATCAAGATCGAGAATCCGAAGGACCCGGACTACGCCCGCGCGTTCCCCCCGCTGCTGACGTCGCCGGAAGGCGAGGCGTTCAGCGCGTTCTTCGCGCAGTACAACCGGAACAAGCTCGGCATGACGCTGGACCTGTCCCAGCCCGAGGGCAAGGACCTGCTGCGCGAGCTGGCCACCCACGCGGACGTCCTGGTCGAGAACTTCCGCGGCGGCACCATGGACAAGCTGGGCGTCGGCTACCAGGAGCTGCGGAAGATCAACCCGCGGCTGATCTACACGGCGATCTCCGGCTACGGCCAGACCGGCCCGTACCGGCGCAGGCCCGCGTACGACAACAGCGCGCAGGCCACGGGCGGGCTGTGGGCGATGAACGGTTTCCCCGACCGCCCGCCGGTCCGGGTCGGCACCATCATCGGCGACCTGTCGGCCACGCTCTACGCCGTCATCGGCACGCTCGCCGCGCTGCGGCACGTCGAGCAGACCGGTGAGGGTCAGCTGGTCGACATCTCCCAGCAGGACTCGGTGCTCAGCCTGACCGAGAACGCGGTCGTCTCGCACACGGTCGAGGGCAAGGTGCCGACTCCGCTGGGCAACGAGCATCCGTTCGTCAAGCCCTACGAGCTCTACCCGTGCAAGGACGGCTTCGTCTTCTTCGGCGGCTACACCGACAAGTTCTGGCGGCTGACCTGCGAGATGTTCGGCGAGCCGGGGCTCGCGGCCGACCCGGAGATCGACACCATGGCCAAGCGGTTCACGCCCGAGGTCTACGAGCGCCGGGTGCGGCCCCTGCTGCACAGGTGGTTCGCCGACCGGACGAAGACCGAACTCGAAGAACTCGCCGGCGATCTCGTCCCGCTGAGCGCGATCAAGGACATCGGGGAGGTCATCGCGGATCCTCAGATCCAGGCCCGTGACATGGTCGTCGACGTCGAGTACCCCGACTTCGGCCGGCTCCGTATGGTCGGCTCGCCGGTCAAGCTGGACGTCACCCCGGCCGACCCCCGGGGACTCGCTCCCCAGGTCGGCCAGCACACCGACCAGTTGCTCAGGGCCTTCGCCGGCCTCTCCGACGAACGTATCCGCGCCCTGCGCGAGGCGGGAGTGGTCTGACATGGGCGGCGTCACGCTCGACCGCGACGGGCCTGTCGCGCTCATCCGGTTCGACCGGCCGGAGAAGCTGAACTCGCTGACCCTGGCGATGTACGAGGAGCTGGGGGCGGCCTTCGACGAGGTCCGCGACAACGATTCGATCGCCGTCGCGGTCCTCACCGGCAGCGGCGACCGGGCCTTCTGCGTCGGCGCCGATCTCACCGAGTCGATCCCCGCGCTCGCCGATGGGCGGTTCGACATCTCCCGGTGGGACAAGGCGCACCAGAAGCACACCACCTTGTTCAAGCCGGTGATCGCGGCGGTCAACGGGCTCTGTCTCGGTGGCGGGTTCGAGATCATGCTCTCCACGGACCTGCGGATCGCCGCCGACACCGCCGAGTTCGGGCTTCCCGAGAGCGGCGTCGGAGTCGTTCCTGCGGGCGGCACCCTGACCCGGCTGACCAGACAGATCCCCTATGTCTGGGCCATGGAGCTGATGCTGCTCGGCGACCGGATCCCCGCGGCCACCGCCCTGAGGTACGGCCTGCTCAACGCCGTGGTGCCCGCCGACCAGTTGCTCGACGCGGCGATGGACCGGGCGCACCGCCTCACCGCCCGCAGTGGCACCGCCCTGGAGACGATCAAGGAGTCGGTGCTCCGCCTCGGGGACCTTCCGCAGGATCAGGCGTTCCACTCCGAGGCGCTGTACGGGCAGCGGGCGTTCACCGCCCCGGACGCCCATGAGGGGCTGGCCGCGTTCGCCGAGCGCCGGCGGCCCGAGTTCCCCTCCCGCCGGAACACCGGCAAGCGCACCACGTAAGGGAGCCTTCGTTCCCCCGCCCTCCACCGACGGACGCGCCATGACAACGAAGAACACATCGTCCACGAACCCGCTGCCCCGCGTCGCACCCCAGCGAGGAATGCCCGAACGGGTCCGCGTCTACGAGGTGGGCCCCCGCGACGGCCTCCAGGCCGAATCCGTCCGCGTCCCCACGGCCGTCAAGACCGAGTTCGTCCGGCGGCTCGCCGACGCGGGGCTGACCACCATCGAGGCCACCAGCTTCGTCTCCCCCCGCTGGATACCGCAGCTCGACGACGCGCACGAGCTGCTCACGGCCGTGGGGACCCTCGACGGCGTCCGCCTCCCCGTGCTCGTTCCCAACGACCGCGGTCTGGACCGGGCGCTGGCCGCCGGTGCCCGGGAGATCGCCGTCTTCGCCAGTGCGACCGAGTCCTTCGCGAAGAACAACCTGGGGCGGGACGTGGAGGGGGTGCTGGCGATGTTCGAGCCCGTCGTGCGCCGGGCCCGTTCCGCGGACCTGCCGGTACGCGGCTACGTGTCGATGTGCTTCGGCGACCCCTGGGAGGGCGATGTGGACCCCCGCCGGGTCGTATCGGTCGCCCGGAGGCTGCTCGACATGGGCTGCACGTCCCTGTCACTGGGGGACACCATCGGTACAGGCACACCCGGCCATGTCCTCGAACTCCTGGACGCGGTAGGGGGTGCGGGCATCGCGTCGGAGCTGATCGCCCTCCACTTCCACGACACCTACGGGCAGGCGCTCGCCAATGTGCACGCCGCGCTCACCGCGGGCATCACCGAGTTCGACAGCTCCGCCGGCGGCATCGGCGGCTGCCCCTACGCCAAGAGCGCCACGGGCAACCTGGCCACGGAGGACCTGCTGTGGATGCTGCGGGGACTCGGCATCCCCACCGGAGTCGATCTGGCCGCCCTCGCCGACACCAGCCGCTGGATGGCCGGTCACCTCGGCCGCCCGAGCCCTTCCCGCGTCGTCACGGCCCTGACGTAGGCCGTGGCTGAGCCGGCTCGGCAGACTGGAGCGCATGGTGCGTCTTCACGTTCTCACGCCGAACGACTGGCCCCTCTGGCGCGACGCCCGTCTCGCCGCCCTGACCGAGGCGCCCCACGCCTTCAAGTCCCGCGTCGGGGACTGGCACCGGGGCGGGGAGGAGCGGTGGCGGGCGCGGCTGGAGACTCCCGGCGCCTACAACGTCCTCGCGTCGCTGGACGAGCGGACCGTCGGCATGGCGAGCGGTCTGCCCGGGGACGGCGGCGTGTGCGAGCTGAGGTCGGTGTGGGTCGGTCCCGAGGCGCGCGGTCTCGGTGTCTCCGACCAACTGATCGCGGCGGTCGAGACCTGGGCCCGGCGGTCGGGTGCGACCGCGCTGAAGCTCGCGGTGATTCCCGGCAACTCACCCGCCGTCTCGCTGTACGCGCGCCACGGCTTCGTTCTCGCCGAAGAGCGCGGTGACCTGCTGCCCGACGGCGTGACCAGGGAGCATGTGATGGTGAAGGCATTTCGCTGATCGAACGCACTGCCTAGGATCGCGGGATGAGCCAACACAACACGGGGGCCGACGGCCGGCAGGGCCTGCTTGCGGGGCGCGTCGCGATGATCACGGGTGCGTCGAGCGGCATAGGCGCGGCGGCGGGGCGGCTGTTCGCGGCCGAGGGGGCGCGGTCGTCCTGATGGCGCGTCGTACGGAGAAACTGAGCGCCCTGGCCGAGGAGATCACCGAGCGGGGCGGCCGGGCACTGGCCGTACCGGGCGATGTGGCCGTCTCCGACGATGTACGCCGCGTCGTCGAGGCGGCGGTGGCGCACTTCGGAGGGCTGGACTGCGCCTTCAACAACGCCGGTTACGCGACGCTCGAATCGTCCCTGCACGAGACGGCCGACGAGGTCTACGAACGCACCATGGACGTGAATGTCCGGGGCACCTGGAACTGCCTCAAGCACCAACTGCCGGTGATGCTCGACTCCGGCCGGGGCGGCTCCATCGTCAACACCAGCAGTACGGCGGGCCGTTACGCGACCGGGGCCCGCGCCGCGCGCCCCGGTTCCGGGGAGCGGGCGCGGCCCGGCTGTCCTGGCCGCTGGTCCACCCCCGCTCCTCCCTCATCTGCCGCAGGGCGAGTTCGGCGTCGACCGAGCCGTCCACGTACGCGGTGACCGTACGGAAGACGGCCATCGTCAGATCCGCGTCGAGACCGGGACCGGGACCGGGGCTATGCAGCGCCGCCAACCCCTCCTCGGGCACCACGAGTTGATTCGGGGTGGGGCCGTGCAGGGCGGCCTCCGCCGGACGGGGGAGACGGATGGGGCCGGCGGGGGATGTGGCCGGTCCGGGTGACCTTCGACGATGGATTCCCGTGGGTGCAAAGGGAATTCGGGTGGAAGGGGAGCTCCGGTGGAACGCTGGGATCGGGCCGGACGGAGAGCGGCGTACGGGGCTGCCCTGGCACTGGTGCCGTACGCGCTGATCAAGGTCTCGTGGGTGGTCGGCTCGCTCGCGGGGGTGCTCCCGGTGGGCGACGGGTTCGGGATGGCCGAGTGGGTGGTCCTCAACACCGTCACCATCGGCATGGCCGCCATCGGCATCGCGCTGGCGCTGGCCCTGGTGCGGCCGTGGGGCATGCGGATCCCGGGGCCGCCGGTCGTGATCTGCGCCTGGGTGGGCTCGGGCTTCCTCGTCTCGATCCTGCCGTTCGCGGTGTTCGGCGCGCTCCGGGGAAGCGCGGGCGGCTCGGGGGCCGGCGGCGATGACCCGGAGATGCCGGCCTGGGAAGGCACGCTGGTCCAACTCAGCTTTCTGGGCATGGGGTTGGGCCTGGCTCTCGCGGTCCCCGCGTATCTCCGCCGCCGCTGGCCCGACGCGTTCACCGGCCGCCTCGGCGACGCCCCGCGCACGGCCACGCCCTGGGCCGCCGCGCTCGGCGGGGCGGTCGGACTGGTCTGGCTCTACTGGGCGTTGGGCGGTACGGCGGGAATCGCGCACCCGGCCGAGCGGAACGCCGACTGGTACGTGCTGACCGCTCTCTCGGGTGGCTGGGCCCTCGCCGCAGCAGCCGTCACCACAACGCTCACCCACGCCCGCCCCGCCCGGCTCCCCCGCCGACCGGCCCTGATACTCGGCTGGATCGGCTCGGGCTCACTCTTCGCATGGAGCGCCTGGAAGGCGCCCGCCTCGCTCTACGTGGCCTGGGCGGACCCGCCGGACACCCTCCCGCCCGAACACCCCGCCGCAGCGGTGACGCTGCACCTCTGCGCGGTCCTGGCGGGAGCGGCGATGCTGCGGACACTCCTCCGTACCCGTGCCCGAGCGTTCGGTCACCGGCAGCCACCTCCTGGACCTGGCCATCGCGCTGCTCGGCGATCCTGAGGTGCCCGTCCTTTGGAACATGGCCCACCAGGACGATGCCGCCGGCGCACTCGACGATCACATCTGGACGGGCTTCACGACTCTGCCGCGCGGCCTTCAGCGGAACAACCGTCGTTGGCCGCCGGCGGCAGCAGCGCGTCCAGCACCGTGTGCACAGCCGCGCGAGGCGGCGCGCCCTTGCGGATCGCCGCCGTGATCGTACGGGTCACGGGGTTGGCCAGCTCGCGGGTGGCGACACGGTAGCGGCCGGCGTCGACAGCCAGCCCCGGCAGCAGTGCGACCGCGTGCCCGGCTTCGACAAGCTCCAGGGTCAGCATGTAGTTGCTGAACCGGCCCACCACCCGGGGCTCGAACCGCGCCTGCCGGCACAGCCGCAGCGCGAGATTGGCCATGTACGACTGGGGGATGTCGATGGCCCACGACTCTTCGGCGAAGGCGGCCAGGTCGGCAGGTCCGCGCCCGGCGGCCGGGTGCTCGGGCGGCAGCACCAGAAGGATGGGATCCGTCGTGAGCGGTACGAGGTCGAGGTCCGGGCCGAGCGGCAGTTCGCCGAAATCCGTGGTCGTGATCACGAGGTCCGCGTCGCCGACCCGCAGGGCCGGCACGCTCTCGTGCGGCTCCAACTCCAGTAGCTGGACGTCGAGATGGGGATACGCGCGGGCCAGGCGTGTCACCGCCGGTACGGCCATCGTGTGCACCGCGCTCTGGAACGCCCCGACCCGTACCAGGCCCGACGGCTCCTCCCCGAACCCGCGCAGTTCCTCCTCCACGCTGTCCATGTGGTCGAGGATCGCCCGCGCACGCCGCGCCAGAATCAACCCGGCCGAAGTCAACCGCACCCGGCGCCCAGTGCGTTCGAGCAGCTGCGTGCCGGTCTCGGTCTCAAGTACGGCGAGTTGCTGAGACACGCTCGACGGGCTCAGGTGGGCGGCCTGGGCCACCGCCCTGACCGTACCCAGCGAGTCCAGCGATGTCAGCAGCCGCAGCCTCCAGGGGTTCATCACCGCTTCATTGTTGTGCGGATTTCCCGAACAGCACAGCCGGAATTGTGTGATGGACGTGGCGCCCAACCCGTCCTAGCGTCACGGTCATGGCTGCTGAATTTCCTACGTCTGCCGTTCCCGCCCCCGAGGCCACGTTCTGGGCCGACGCGGACCGCCACCTCGTCCGCTACGGCGGAGACTTCACGAGCGAGATCATCGAGCGCGCCTCCGGAAGCTTCGTATACACCGCGTCCGGCCGGAAGATCCTCGACTTCACGTCCGGACAGATGAGCGCGATCCTCGGGCACTCCCACCCGGCGATCGTGGAGACCGTCCAGCGCCAAGTCGCCACCCTCGACCATCTCTACAGCGGAATGCTCAGCCGCCCGGTCGTCGAACTGGCCCGGCGCCTCGCCGAGACGCTGCCCGCGCCGCTGGAGAAGGCGATGCTCCTGACCACCGGCGCCGAGTCGAACGAGGCCGCCATCCGGATGGCCAAGCTGGTCACGGGCAAGCACGAGATCGTCTCGTTCGCCCGGTCCTGGCACGGCATGACGCAGGGCGCCGTCTCCGCCACCTACAGCGCGGGCCGCAAAGGCTACGGCCCGTCCGCCCCCGGCAACTTCGCCATCCCCGTGCCGAACGCCTACCGGCCCGACTTCACCACGGCCGACGGTGAGCTCGACTGGCGCCGCCAGCTGGACTTCGCCTTCGACCTCATCGATGCCCAGTCCACCGGAAGCCTCGCGGCATGCCTCGTGGAGCCGATCCTCAGCTCCGGCGGCGTCATCGAACCTCCGCCCGGCTACTTCGCCGCCCTCCGGCACAAGTGCCGCGAGCGCGGCATGCTCCTGATCCTCGACGAGGCCCAGACCGGCCTGTGCCGCACCGGCACCTGGTACGCCTTCGAACGCGACGGGGTCGTCCCCGACATCCTCACGCTCTCCAAGACCCTCGGCGCGGGGCTGCCCCTGGCGGCCGTCCTCACCAGTGCAGAGATCGAGCAGGAGGCCTACGACCGCGGCTTCCTCTTCTTCACCACGCATGTCTCCGACCCACTGGTGGCCGCGGTGGGCAACACCGTCCTCGACGTCCTGGCCAAGGACCGCCTGGCCGAGCGCGCCCGCGACCTCGGCTCGTTCCTGCGCACCGGCCTGGAGGACCTGGCCACCCGCCACGAGGTCATCGGCGACATCCGCGGCCGTGGCCTGCTCGCCGGCCTGGAACTCGTCGTCGACCGCGAGACCAGGCAGAGCTCGGACGAACTGGGCGCCCAGGTCACCCGCCGCTGCCTCGAACTCGGCCTGCACATGAACATCGTCCAGCTACCCGGCATGGGGGGCGTGTTCCGTATCGCGCCTCCGCTGACGGCGACCGAGGACGAACTGGCCCTCGGCCTCTCGATCCTGGACACGGCGATCGGCGAGGTGAGCGCGGCGGTGTGAATCTCCTCCACGTGAGTCACGTCTTACGAACGCTCAAGAAGTCTTGTCGGAGCAGGGGCAGCGGTAAGCGCGCGAAGCTTGTCCGCGTCGACATTGGCTCCGAAGGCGGGGGTTCCGGGCTCAAGCCGGACGCCCGCCGCGAGGTCGCCGATGGCGAGTGGGTCGAATCCAAGAGAGTCGATCAGCGCGGACACGACGGCAAGATCCTCGGGCGAGTCACCAGCGACCGCGATGGCCTTGCGTCCGAGGCCGCCGGCGGGACGAGCCTCGTCTTCGAGGTCGTGGTAGCCCATGTGATTGAGGGCTTTCACAACGCGCGTACCTGTCAGGAACCGCTGAACGACTTCGCTCGACGAGGTATCCGGCGGGAGGATCGCGTCGCGGGGACCGTCGACCTCCCACCAGTGGTTCATCGCGTCGATGATCAGCTTTCCCTCCAGCTTCGGCACTGGGAGGTCGCGGTGTTTGCCGAGCGGGAGAGCCAGGACCACCACGTCGGCGGCATCCGCGGCCTGGGCCGGCCACACGGCGGTGGCCCCGGGAGTGAGGGTTTCGATCGTAAGCGCGATCTTGGAGGGATCGCCGGACCCGGAGATCAGGACTCGATAGCCGGAGGCGACCGCCAGGCGCGCGAGGACGGTGCCGACTTTCCCCGCTCCCAGGATCCCGACAGTGGCGACAGGGTTGGTCATCGTGTCGCTCCCGCGGTGGCCGCGGGCCGCTCGGTCAGAAGCTCGCGGACCCGGGGAATGACTTGGGTGCCGTACAGCTCGACCGACCGCAGACGTGCGGAGGCCGAAACGGTGCCGGCGGTGCTGTAGATCATGTCGAACCGGCCCGCGTTCAGTACCCGGACAGCATGGGCGATCTTGGTCGCGACCTTCTCGACCGAGCCGACATACAGCGATCCGCGGTCCACCTCGGCGTCGAATTCTTCGCGTCGCAGCGGCGGCCAGCCGCGCTGCGCCCCGATCCGGTCGCGGATCTCCTTGTACCCGGGGTAGAAGAGCTCCTTGGCTTCTTCGTCGGTGGAGGCGACGAAGCCGGGCGAATGCGTTCCGACCGGCTGTGCGGTCGTGCCGAATTCGTCACTGGCACGCCGGTACAGATCCACGTAGGGAGCGAACCGGTCGGGGGTGCCGCCGATGATGGCGAGCATGAGCCGGAAGCCGTATTGAGCGGTGCGGATCACGGACTGCGGCGTCCCGCCAACCCCTACCCAGGTGTTGAGACGTCCCGAATCGGTCTTCGGGTACACGTCCGCATCGCGCAGGGCGGCGCGCGTGGTGCCTTCCCAGGTGACCGGCTTCTCGTCCAGGAGACGATGGAAGAGTTCGATCTTCTCCTCGAACAGCACCTCGTAGTCCTTCAGGTCGTACCCGAACAGGGGGAACGACTCGGTGAAGGAACCGCGACCGAGGATCACCTCGGCGCGGCCGTTCGAGAGCGCGTCGACCGTGGCGAACCGCTGGAACACGCGCACCGGGTCGTCCGAGGACAGCACGGTCACACCCGAGGCGAGCCGGATGCGCTTCGTGGCTGTCGCGATGCCCGCCAGTACTGTCTCAGGGCTGGAGATCGCGTACTCGGGCCGGTGGTGCTCCCCCAACGCGACAACGTCGATACCGATCTGGTCGGCAAGGACCGCCTCGGCCACCGCGGCGCGGATGGCCTGGGCGTGCGAGACGATCACGCCCGCGTCGTTTCGGGGCCGGTCTCCGAAGCTGTCGATACCGAACTCGATTTGCGAAACGTCCATCGTGTTCACTTCGTTCAACGCTCTCCGTCGATCTAGTTGATACGTGAACCATGACATCCTATGGTTGTTACGTCAACTAAAGTAAAGTGGATGCATCAACGACATTGGGGCTGTCGAGAGTCACGTGAGACACACGTGAGACAGGTGTGCAGCCCGAGGGGAGAAGTCCGGCGATGCGGAAGCTGAGCGTGGCCCAGCAGCTGGTCGACATTCTGCGCCAGGCAGGCGTGGAGCGGATCTACGGCGTGGTGGGTGACAGCCTGAACTCGGTGGTCGACGCGGTGCGCCGTACCGACGGCATCGAGTGGGTGCATGTACGGAACGAGGAGGCCGCCGCCTTCGCCGCGGCGGCGGAGGCACAGCTGACCGGCAGGCTCGCGGTGTGTGCCGGAAGCTGTGGCCCCGGAAACACGCATCTGATCCAGGGGTTGTACGACGCTCACCGCTCCGGTGCGCCCGTCCTGGCACTCGCCTCGCACATCCCGTCCCACCAGATCGGCACCGGCTTCTTCCAGGAGACCCACCCGGAGCGGCTGTTCACCGAGTGCAGCGACTACTGCGAGATGATCAGCACCCCCGAGCAGATGCCCCGGGTTCTGCGGATCGCCATGCAGCGGGCTCTTGGCAACAGCGCGGTGTCGGTCCTGGTGATACCGGGCGATGTCGCGCACGAGGAGGCGACTCGTCCGACGGGAAGCAGCGACCTGGTCACCGAGCGCGGCCGGGTCGTCGCGCCGGACACACAGGTTCGGGGGCTGGCCGAGAGGCTGAACGCGGCACGGAAGGTGATGCTGTTCTGCGGCGCGGGGGTACGGGACGCCCACGCCGAGGTCATGGCTCTGGCCGAGAAGGCCGCCGCCCCCATCGGGCACACCTTGCGGGGCAAGGAGTGGATCCAGTTCGACAACCCGTACGACGTGGGCATGAGCGGTCTGCTGGGCTACGGCGCCTGCTTCGACGCGATGCATGAGGCCGACCTGGTCGTCCTGCTCGGCACCGACTTCCCGTACAACGACTTTCTGCCGCAGGCACGGACCGTACAGATCGACCACGACGCGGGCCGCCTCGGCCGTCGCACGCTTCTGGAACTCGGGGTCCACGGCGATGTCCGGGAGACGCTGCGGGCTGTGCTGCCGCTGGTCGAGGCGAAGCGGGACCGTACCTATCTGGACCGGATGCTGCACAAGCATTCCAAGTCGCTGGAGACGGTGGTCTCCGCCTACACCCGCGACGTCGAGCGGCACACCCCGATCCACCCCGAGTACGCGGCCTCGGTTCTGGACGAACTCGCCGATGACGAAGCGGTGTTCACCGTGGACACCGGCATGTCCAACGTGTGGGCTGCGCGTTATCTGACACCCAATGGCCGGCGCCGGGTGATCGGTTCGTTCCTGCACGGCACGATGGCCAACGCGCTGCCGCACGCGATAGGCGCGCAGTTCGCTTACGCCGGCCGCCAGGTGATCTCGATGTCGGGTGACGGCGGACTGGGCATGCTCATGGGCGAGTTGCTCACCGTGAAGCTGCACAATCTGCCGGTGAAGACGATCGTCTTCAACAACTCCTCCCTGGGCATGGTGAAGTTGGAGATGCTGGTCGAGGGGCTGCCCGAGCACGAGACCGACCACGAGCCGGTGGACTACGCGGCGATCGCCCGCGGCGCGGGCATCGAGGCGATCCGCATCGAGCACCCCGGGGATGTCGTCGAGGGACTCAAGCGGGCGCTCGCCCACGACGGACCGTTCCTGGTCGACCTGGTGACCGACCCCAACGCGCTGTCGATCCCACCGCACATCTCGGCCGCCCAGGTGAAGGGATTCGCCTTCGCCGCGGGCCGGACAGTGCTCGACGGCGGCGTCGGCAAGATGCTCGACCTGGCCCGCGCCAACCTGCGGAACATACCCCGCCCCTGAGATGTCTACGGAAGGGAATCACCGTCCATGAGCGAGGAAACGCCGACTCCTGACCTCCATCAGGGTCCGATCCGGAGAATCGCTGATCTTCTGAGTGCCCATCATGAACGGGCGGAGCAGAAGCACCAGGAGGCGGACATAGCCGATGCGATCGCCGCCGCCACTTTTGACCTGGGGGCCGACATCGGACACCCAGCCGCTCTTCCGCACGAGCGCGTCGGCTTCGACGCTGAAAGTGATCTCGGCAGCGTCAAGCCATCGGAGTAGCGCGGACGGAAGAGCGGCGCCGTGGACCGGACGAGCGAGTGTTGGTCGTGTCTCGTTTGGCGGGTCAACCGCCGCTACTTGTCCTGAAGCGGCGGTACCGGGTGCTTGCTCATGATCGACACGCGATTGAACGCGTTGATGGTGACCGCCACCCAGATCGCCGCTGAGGTCTGGTCCTCGGAGAGAACCTCTCGGGCGGCCTCGTAGGCGGATGTCTGGGCCACGGCGTTCACCGGATCGGTTGTGGCCTCGGCCAGCGCCAGGGCGGCGCGCTCCGAGGCAGTGAACAGGCCGGTGTCCCGCCATGCGCTCAGGACTCCGAGTCTCTGCGGTGATTCACCGGCGCGCAGGGCCGCTCTGGTGTGCACGGCGAGGCAGTAGGCGCAGCCGTTGAGTTGCGATACGCGGAGGTTGATCAGCTCCACGGTGGTGCGGTCGAGCCCGGCCTCGGACGCCGTCGCCCGGACCGCCTCCGAGACCTGCGCCAGGGCGTGGAAGGCCTTGGGGCTCTGTTTGTCGATGAAGATCCTGCGGGGTGGGGAGGTCTGGCTAGGGATGCTCATGTCGGGCCTCGGAGTGACTTGTGTTCGTGCGGGTGCTTTGGCCATCCGCCCGCCTTCGTGGCATCCTAGTTGATGCGACAACCAAATCGTCCAGGAGGTGCCGGTGAGCAACACGGAAACCGAAGGCGACCGGCCGACCGGAGCTCCCCGGGTCGATGTCCTGTCGGCGCGTGAGGTCCCCCTCGGCGGTCCACGTGCGATGCGCGTGCGGCGGACACTGCCCCAGCGGAAGCGCACACTCATCGGCGCCTGGTGCTTCGCCGATCACTACGGCCCGCACCAGGTCGCCGCGTCGGGTGGCATGGACCTTCCCCCGCATCCACACACCGGACTGCAGACGGTGACCTGGCTGTTCAGCGGAGAGGTCGAGCACCGCGACACCCTCGGCACCCACTCCCTGGTCCGGCCCGGCGAGGTGAACCTCATGACCGGCGGACATGGCATCGCCCACTCGGAGGTCTCCACCCCGGACACCACCGTCATCCACGGCGTCCAGTTGTGGGTCGCGCTGCCCGAGGAACACCGCGACACCGCCCGGGACTTCCAGCACCACGTGCCCGAACTCGCGCAGGTCGACGGGGCCGACATCAGGGTCTTTCTGGGCTCGCTCGCCGACCGGACCTCCCCGGTCCGGACCTTCACGCCGCTGCTCGGCGCCGAGATCGTCATCGCACCGCACATGACGCTCACCCTCGCCGTGGACACGGCTTTCGAGCACGGCCTCCTGGTGGACAGCGGGGACATCCGCCTGATCGACACGGTGCTACGGCCTGCCGAACTCGGCTACGTCCCTCGCGGCGCGGACACCCTCACAGTGGTGAACGAGACCGACGCCCCGGCGCGGACCGTCCTCCTCGGAGGACCTCCCTTCGAGGAGGAGATCGTCATGTGGTGGAACTTCATCGGTCGCAGCCACGAGGACATCGTGAAAGCCCGCGAGGACTGGGAAGCGTCCTCCGACCGCTTCGGTGTCATCGAGGACTTTCCCGGTGGCCGCCTTCCCGCACCGGCCCTGCCGAACGCCGTCATCACACCGCGCCGGAACCCACCGACCCGCTGAACCGCTGACCCCTTTACGAACTCACGAAAGGCACTCCATGAGCGAGTCCTCCACCACCACGGTCGTCGAGCGTGTGGACGCCGAGCGCCGGTACGAGATCCTGGTCGACGGCCAGCGCGCCGGCCTGACCGCCTACCGTGATCTGGGCGCGCGGCGCGTCTTCTTCCACACGGAGATCGACGAGGCCTTCGCCGGCCAGGGCCTGGCCCCACAGCTGGTCCAGCAGGCACTCGCCGACGTACGCGCGTCCGGAATGCGGATCGTCCCGGTCTGCCCCTACGTCGCCAAGTTCCTCAAGCGGCACGACGAGTTCGCGGACATCACCGACCCGGTCACACCCGACATCCTGCGGTGGCTGGAGGCGCAGCTCGGCTGAGTGCGTAACCTCGCCACGGCGTCGACCGTATGCCGATCTTCGTGGCACTGCCCTCCCGGCTGGAACCGGTGTCAGCTCTGAACGCGTTGGTCGTAGTCCAGTTGGTGCGCCCGGATCTCGTCCGCGTTGTCGACCGTCCAGTCGTACAGCCGGCCGAACGGCTCCCGCAGGGATTCGCCGAGCGGGGTGAGGGAGTACTCGACCCCGACCGGCGAGGTCGGCAGCACGCGGCGTACGACCATCCCGTTCCGCTCCAGGCGGCGCAGGGTCTGGGTCAGGACCCGCTGGGTCACGCCCTCAAGACGGCGCTTGATCTCGTTGAACCGGGTGGGCTTGTCAAGTACTGCCATGACCATCATCGACCACTTGTCGGCGATCTGGTCGAGGATCGGGCGGCTGGGGCAGTCGGACCGGTAAACGGTGTCGGTGCCGCCGTCGGTGCCGCTCTCAGAGATGGCCATATCGGTATCCTCCGCGATCCTTACGATGCCGAAAGTGCGTTATTGACGCCGGTCGCCCACCATCGCATCGTAAGTATGCATCAGGAACCTAGATGCATACCGGGTACCGATCGGAGATCTCCATGGACCACCACGCCTACACCACCTTGCGGCTGAGCATCGAGGACGGCATCGCCCGCGTCACCCTCGACAACCCACCGGTCAACGTCCTGAACGTCGCCCTGATGACCGACCTCCGGCACTTGCTGACCGCGCTGAGGGACGACGACTCGGTTCGGGTGATCGTGTTCGAGAGCGCCGACCCGGAGTTCTTCATCGCCCACGTCGACATGTCGCTCATCGACACGCCGGACGCCTTCGACAAGTTCGCCGCCGACCTTCCGGACGGCGTCAACGTCTTCCAGGCACTGGGGGAGCTGCTCCGGCACCAACCCCAGGTGACCATCGTCAAGCTCGCCGGGACGGCGCGCGGAGGAGGGGCGGAGTTCGTCGCGGCCGCGGACATGACTTTCGCGGCGATCGGTCGCGCCGGGATCGGCCAGATCGAAGCTCTCATGGGCATCGTCCCCGGTGGAGGGGGTACGCAGTACCTCGCAAGCCGGGTCGGCCGCAATCGCGCCCTGGAGGCGGTGCTGGGCGCCGATCTGTACGACGCCGAAACCGCGGAGCGCTACGGCTGGGTCAACCGGGCCGTACCGGCTGACGAGCTCGACGACTTCGTCGACCGCCTCGCCCGCAACATCGCGGCCCTGCCCGAGGGCGTGATCGCGGCGGCCAAGCGTGCCATCGTCCCCGAGAACCTGGCCGAAGGGCTGGTACGGGAGCACGAGGCCTGGGCGGGCCAGTTCGTTCGCCCCGCGGCCGAGCGGTTGATCCGCGGCGGCCTGACCGCCGGAGCCCAGACCCACGACGGCGAGCGCGACCTGGAGGGCCTGCTCCGGGGACTGACCGGATAGGACCGGGACAGGTCCCCGCGTACTCGCTGGTGTCCTGGAGGTCGACGGAGGGGTGCCATCAGAGGACGGAGTCGTGGAAGAAGGTGGCAATTCAGTTGGACCCGCCTGGGCGGGGAGGAGCGGCTCGTCCGAAATGCTGATCCCCGCGGTCGCGGAAATCGTCCGATCGGCCATGGTGGCCGCGAACGGCGCCTCCTAGCCTTCTGACATGCCTTCTTCGTCCTTCCGTCCCCTTGAGCTGATATTGGCTTCCGGCACGCGCAAGCCCCCTGAGCGCCTCCTGCGACACGGCGCCGCACGCGTGGCCGTCGGTGTGCTGCTGTTCGCCGGTGTGGCCCTGGAAGGAGCCAACACGGGCTTCGTGCCCACCGCGCTAGCCACCACACTGTGCGGCGCTCTGGCCTGGGTCGCTCTGTGCGCCCCCCAGCGGCTCGTGCTGGTTCTCAGCGCGAGCGCCGTGCTGTGCTCCGCGACATTGAGCCTGGTGACCACACAGCTCTCCCACCGGCCGGAGAACACGTTCGGGGCCCTGGAGTTGATCGCCCTGCTTCTCCTGGTGGCACGGAGCCTGCGGCTGCCCAACCCCCTCGTGGCGACGGTGACCGCCTTCGCGGCCGCTGTCACGGCCGGACTGGCTCCGCTACGGCTCCCCCAGGGCGAATGGGACCAGCTCAAGATCATCGAACCCGCGATCATGCTGAGCCTCGCGCCCCTGGCCGCACTCGGTATCTACCTGCGGATGCTGGACCAGGCCCGGCACCGACAGCGGCAGGCGGCACTCAACGAACAGCGTCTGGAATACGCCCGGGAGCTGCACGATTTCGTCGCCCACCATGTGACCGCCATGGTCACGCAGATCAAGGCCATCCGCTACGTGACCGAAGCCGGACACGCACCCGACACCCATGAACTCGACGAACTCCTCAAGAACGTCGAGCTGGCCGGAACCCAGGCCCTCACCTCCATGCGGGAGTTGGTCACCGAACTGCGGGACCCCGGCACCGGGCCCACGGCCGCCGGTACCAACCTGTCCGGCCTCGGACGACTGACGGAGGCGTTCACACAGACCACCAGGATTCCCGCGCGTCTCTCCCTCGCCCCCGAGGTCGCCACGAGGCCCCTGGAACCGAAGGTCGCCACCACCGTCCATCACCTGCTCCAGGAGTCCCTGACCAACATCAGCCGCCACGCCACGGGCACGCAGCAGGTGGAGGTCGGCGTCCGCCTCGGGGAGGGCGACCCCGGCCGTTTGCTGGTGACGGTGGCCGATGACGGCGTCGGCGCGAAGCCCTCCGCAGGGGAAGGGAAGCCGGCCCCGGTAGCGGCTGCCGGCTACGGAATCGTCGGCCTCACCGAACGCGTCACCACCCTGGGCGGGACGATCACCGCAGGGCCACAGGACGGCCGCCGAGGCTGGCGTGTCACCGCGGAGATCCCGCTGCGATCATAGGAGCATGACGATCCGCGTACTGCTCGCCGACGACCAGGAGATGATCCGCGCCGCCTTCCGCATGATCCTCGATTCCCAGCCCGACATCGAGGTCGTCGCGGAAGCCGGCAACGGTGTCACCGCTGTCGAACTGGCCCGCTCCCTACGGCCGGACGTCTGCCTGCTGGACATCCGGATGCCGGAGCTCGACGGCCTCCAGGCGGCCCGTCTCCTGGCCGGCCCGGAAGTCCGTGATCCCCTGAACGTGGTGATGGCCACCACCTTCGACCTCGACGAGTACGTGTACGAGGCCCTCCGCAGCGGTGCCTGCGGCTTCCTCCTCAAAGACGGCGCGCCCGCCCTGCTCACCGAGGCCGTGCGGGCCGCCGCTGTCGGCGAGTCCCTGATCTCCCCCGCCATCACGCTCCGACTGTTGCGACACATGCGACCGACGCCACCGGCAACGACCGGAAGGGGAAACCCGCGGCGCCCGCCGGCCGATCCGCTCACCGCACGGGAACTCGATGTCACGCGGCTGGTCGCCCGAGGACTCACCAACGACGAACTCGCGGCGGAGCTCCACGTATCGCTCTCCACGATCAAGACGCATCTGGCCAACGCGCAGCGCAAACTGGCCGTTCGCAACCGCGTCGAAATCGCCGCCTGGGCATGGGAGAACGGCCTCGGCCACGAACAACTTCGCGAGGGGGACGCGCGCCGCTGAGCCCGTGACAGACCGATCGGTGACGGTATACGCCCGTGCGAGAGCCCACGCCGGGTTGCTCCCGCTTCATGGCGGCGTCGACCGCGGCGACAATTCCCGGCGCCGCCTGTGTGCGCTACGGCGGGACGCCCACTCGACGGCGGCCCGCAGCGAAGTCGTGGTTTCGACTCGTACCAGGTGGCGCGCTTGGCTCAGCCGGCGCGCCGCGTCGGGTTCCGTGTGGAGTCGGCCAGGCCCGCGGCGGCCTCCGGCGTCAGGTCGAACCCCGTGGGCAGCGGCAGCAGAGCGGCGGGCAGCGGGGAGACGGGAAGTCGCAGTGCACGGTCGTCCGTCGACGGCTCCTGCGGGGATGGGGCCGTTGCCTCGACCGCCTCGTGACGCCGCCGCTTGAGCAGACCATGGGGCGCGATACGACGGGCCGGATCTCGTTCGGGCATGTGCGTACTCCCTGGACCTTCAGCCGTGGAACACCGGACCGGTATCCGATACGGGAAGCACAACGGCCCCCGCACCTCAGCGGTTCAGCGTTCCGAGCAATTCCCCACTCCTACGCCCCGGGACGACAATCCCTTGAGGAGCGCGGCCTCGGAGCCATCGAGTCCGGAGGCCGCCGGCTCACCTGCGGCCGGCACCCAGCGCCATCCTGACGCTTGAAGAGAGTCCATCCGTGACAAGAGCGCGGCGCGCAACGTGATGAACTCGCCGTCGTCGCGGTAATGCGGCTGCGCCGTCGTCTGGGCGGGATGCTTTCGGTAGATCCCTCCGGGCTCGCTGATCATGCGGCCAGGTGCGACAGCCGCGCACGCCAGGACGAGCGCCATCGCCTCCAGCGCGGGGAGTGCCGGCCACCCGCCCAGCGCGCGCACCAGTCCGGTGCGGACAGTGAGGTGTGTACCGACCACCGGGAACCGGTCCGCCTCGAACTGCTCGCGGAGCTGCTGAAAGGACAGGGCGCCGGCCGGGGGATCGTACGGTCCCGGAACGAGAGCCCCGTCGGGCAGGAGGTCGAGACAGCTTGAGACGCACCAGGAAATGCCGGGGAAGTCCCTGAACACCTGGATGTCGCGCGCGAGGGCCCCCTCCATGAGCAGGTCATCGGCGTCCAGCGCCCGGACGAGATCTCCTCTCGCTCGCGCGAGTCCCAGGGTGCGCGCAACGCCCGCGCCGCCGCGAGTGCCTGTGCCGACACGCACGCGCGGGTCGTTGGGAAGCGCCGCGGTGGGACGGCTCGTTCGCCCGTCTTCCTGCACAATCCACTCCCACGACCACCCATGAGGCAGAGCTTGGTTCTTGACGGATATGTAGGCATCGCCCAGGTACTGGTGGCCGCCGTCATACACGGGCGTGATGATGCTGATGATCGGCACTAATTCCACCGCTCCAGCGGCGCCGTGCATCTGAGCTCGGTGCGGTCCGCGGGAAGAGGGATGTCCGAGAACCCCACTGCTTCGCCGTCCGTGATCACCCTGGATTTGATGCTTACTCCAATCTTCGGCGGGCACTCCGCGAGAGGGACGCCGATCGCGGCGGGTTCGGCGCGGGCGGCGTGCGGCTACTTGTTCCATCTCTTGTTCGTGTTGTTGACATCGAGTTCGGCCGCCGTCAGGTCCACGTGCAGAGGAATCCCGGGGCGGTTGCCGACCTTGATGAGGAAGTTGCCGAGGCCCGGTGGTTCGGCGCGGCGGCCGTTGGTCGCGTCCCAGGCCGGCGGGGTGGACCAGTCGACCAGCAGGCGCTTCTCGGCCTCGGTCAGCTCCACGATCTGAGCGAGCTGCGGTATCTCGGCGGGCGGGAGTCCCCCGCAGACCACCATGCCGGCGCGTTCCACGAAACCCTTCGCCTTGGTGCGGTCCTCCTCCGTGGGCAGTGCCAGGAGGTCGTCGATGCTGTGGGTGATCATGGCCAGGCCCACTCCGCGCTGGCGGTCCAGCCGGGTGAGGGCGTTGACCCGGTCGACCAGGCCGCGGCCCGCCTGGAGGACGCGCCACAACTCGTCCATGACCAGGAAGTAGTTGCGCTGCGGTTCCAGTCCCGCGTCCGCGAGCGCGTGTGCCGCGGAGACCGCGCCGAAGCCGTACGACCAGCAGGACAGCAGCGCCGCTGCCTGGAGCAGGGCCTCGCTGTCGTCGATGCCGCTGACGTCGAAGCAGACCGGGCGGTCCAGCTTCATCGCCTCCGTCGTCGGCCGGGCGAAGGTCCCGCCCAGGCGGCCGTCGCCGAGCAGGGCGGTCAGTGACGCCTCCAGGTTCTCCGTGATGTCGCGGTAGCGGGTCAGGTCACCCCGGTCCAGGGCGACCGCCCGTACCGCTTCCGGGGCGTCCTTGATGACCTGGACGAGGTCGCCGAGCACCGGCACCCGGCCCGAGCGCGAGTCGTGCCGGTCGTCCAGGACGTTCAGCGCGGTCGAGAGGATCGTCTCCTCACGGTCCGTCGGCGGCGCCGAGCGCAGGATGGTCACCAGGGCAGAGACCATGTTGAGACGGCGGCCGTGGATGTCGGCGAGCAGCCGTCCGCGGGCATCGCCGGTGAGCCGGGCCGCCGCCCGGCCGGACTCGCCGGGGTCCAGGACATTGAGGTTGCCGCGGCCCCGCCCCAGGCTGATGACCTGGCCGCCGATGGCCCTGATCAGGTCCACGTAGTCCGGCTTGAGGTCACCGAAGATCAGCGGATGGACACCGTAACCGGAGAGGCCGAGGGCCATACGCCGTACGACCGTCGACTTGCCGAGCCCGGGGCGGCCCAGCACGAACATCGACGGGTTGGCCAGCAGCCCCGTGCGCATGAACCAGGACACGGGGTCGCAGCACACCGTGGCCCCGGAGTCCAGGTCACGGCCGAGCGGCACCCCGACCATGGGGGTCCCGGCGCCCGCGCCGAACGGCCACAGACCGCACACCTGCACGGAAGTGCCTCGCCACTCGGGTGCGGGATCGACATAGCCGACCATGCCGCCGCCGGGGCCGGGCCAGCCACGGGGCGTGGGGCGGGACGGACGGGATTGCCTGGTCATGCGTGCCATCGGGTTCTCCTCTTTCTTGGACGCTCTCCGTCACATCGCCTCACATCGCGTCGCGCACCGTCTGCGGCAGAGCCGTGTGCAGCGGGAGCACCAGCCCCAGGGGCAGGGACGCGGCGAACGCCGCCGCCTGGGAGCCGTAGACGGGCCGCACCGCGATCCGGGCGGCGGGGGCCAGGTTGTCGACCGCCGCTGCGGCCTTCGCCAGTTCCCCGGCGGTGTTGACGGTCGCCGTGATCAGCAGACCGAAGCGGATCACGCCGTGTCCCTGGGCCTGTTCCTCGGTGGTCCTGCGCGCCGCCACCACCTCCGCGTCCTCACGCGCCTTGCCGATCTGTGACTGCTGGGCGCTGAACAGCGCGTTCTTGTAGTCCTGTTGGACGACCCGGGCGCCGTCCGCCGGAGTGTGCGGGCGGTACAGAAGCGTGACCCGCTTGCGGGCGATGTCGCGGTTGGGCTGCACCAGCCCGGTCAGGACGTTGGAGAACACCTCGCCCTGCGGGGCCTCCGTCATGGCCCACGTCACGCTGAACGCCCCGTCGTGCCGGTAGTGGTCCCAGGCCTCCTGGGCCGCCATGGGTCCGGCGTCCCGCCAGGTCAGCCCGGTGCCGCCGGTGGCCTGGGCCTCCTCCACCAGGGTCGCCACCGTCGGGTCGTAGGCGACGCGCACCGCCTCGGCGAGTTCGGTCGCGGTCATCGGTACGGCCGTGCCGGCGCTGGTCAGGGACAGCCCGGCGGTCAGGCCCGGCAGGCGGGTGCCGATGTGGAGCGCCATGTCCTCGGCGCTGCGGCGGGGGGTGCCAGGACGGGCGGCACCGGAGTACGTCAACGCGATGCGGGTGGCGATCCGCGCGGAGCCCGCGGGGTAGGCGGCCAGCACCTCCTGGAGCATCTCCGTCGCCAACTGGGGAGCATCGGATGCGGTGTTGGCGGCGATCTCGTGCTGGAGCCGCACGCCGGAGTCGGGGGCGGTCTCCACGGTGACGCTCGCGGCGACGAGGTCCGGTTCGGCACCCAGGGCGGACAGCCATTGGCCCCAGTGGGCCACCCAGGTGTCGACCTGCCGTTCGTCGACGAGGGCCGATCCGTCGGCGTCGCAGGAGATGACCGCGGTGTGGTGGCCGGTGGCCGGAATCGTGATCACGGCGAACGGGCGGCCGTATCCGTCCTGCGCCTCCGTCAGCGTCGACTCGGCCGCCAGGCCCGGCAGTCGGCAGGTGCCGTAGCCGGTACGGCCCAGCGGACCCGACCGGTACAGATGGCCGCCGGAAGAGGTGGTGCGCCACCAGGCCAGACGGACCGAGCCGCGCTTCATCAGCGTCCGGTCGTGCCGGTCCTTGAAACCCAGCGCGGCCGTGAGCATCGCCAGCGACAACGCGAGGCTCAGCGCGGCCAGGAGGGAGACCAGCGTGGTCAGCACCACGGCGATCAGCCCGGCGAACAGCAGCAGAGTCGCCCCCAGGGACAACCCGCGCAGCCCGGAGGTGCGAGGTTTACGGAAGTTGCCGTAGGTGCGTGTGGTGAGCTCTTCAGTCGTCATGGGCCTTCCTCCTGATGGTCGTCGGGATGCTGCCGGACCAGGACGGGCACCCGGGCGGCGGTCTCCCCCCGGTCCTCGGACCGCTCCTCGGCGGAACTCTCCGGCTCCGACGGTGCGCCCGTGGCACGGTCGCCGTCCGGCACCCCCCGTGCTCCCACGGCGCCCCGGGCGGTCGTCGACCCCGCCCGTGCGCCGGTGGCCTCCGGATTCACGGCGGCCCCGGCCACCGAGCGACCGGTGGCCAGGCTGCGCAGATGCGGAACGGGCAGCGCCCCGGTGGCCGCCGCGGCCGATCCGTCCGCCGCGGCGGACGCCTGGGCCGTACGGCCCCTACCGGAGACCGCGGCCTGGACCACGGGTGCGGCGAACCGCATCAGCGCGGGAAGCGTGAAGCAGGCCAGGACGATCAGCACGACTCCGGAGACCATCGAGACGACCTCGTTGTCCTGCTTCTGGCCGCTGAGCGAGAACGCCGCCGCGTACACGACGGCCGCCGCCGGTTTGTAGAGCACGAAGGCGAGGAGCCAGCCCACGGATTTACGGAACCAGACCCGGCCGGCGGGAGTGGAGCTGGCCGCCGCCGCCAGGGGAAGCGTTCCGGTAAGGATGACCAGCATGGCCATCCTCACGATCATCAGGGCGATCTGCGCGACGGTGCCCGTGATCACCAGCACGGCCATGATCAGGACGAGGAACGAGGAGTCCGCGCCGCCCAGCGCCAGCATGGCCGACGTACGTTTCTCGAACTCGCCCACACACTGCGCGACGGGTTCCCCGGTGGCGCTGATCTGCCGGCAGCCCGTTGACCTGTCGATGATCCAGACGCTGAACTTGTCGCCGGCCGAGGTCAGCAGAGCGACCGTGGCGACCCCGACCGATGAGACCATCACCAGGTTGAGCATCCCTTGCAGGGCCTGCCTGGCCGAGTCGCCGCGGCGCTGCCAGGCGAGCTGCCCGGCCGCGACCAGCAGGCACAGTACGGCCGTGAACGAGGTGAACCACAGGGTGGAGCCCTGGAGGAACGCCACCGGCCCCGCGTCGTCGGTCAGGTCGGGAGTGCCCAGGTTCATCCACGCGCCGCCGAGCGCCTCGACAGTCGTACTCGCCGCCTTCGCGGCGCTCTCGGCGATGTCGTCGAACGCGCTGTCGCCGAGGTCCTTCGGAACCGTCCCGGCGCCGTCGCCCACGCAGTAGCCGCCGACCGACGGGGTCACCCAGCCGAAGTCGCAGCCCGCCATCAGACGCCTCCCCACTCGGTGTAACCCGCGAGGGAACCGACCGGGATGGGCGGGGCCGGGTCCGCCGGGTACTCCAGCCGCCAGTCGCCGTCCCGCCAGAGCACCGTCGTGGTCGCGGCCTGCAACGCGCCGTCCGGGAACCGCCACACGGTCTGGACGACCGCGGTGCTGTCGTCGTAGGTGACGAACCGGAATCCGGCGATCTGTCCGTGGACACCGCCGTCCGGATCCGTGGGCGATTTCCTCTCGGCCTCGGTCCGCCCGGCTATGTAGGCGTCGCGGCCGGCGCCGACGGTCTGGACGCGGGTCACCTTCCGCCAGTCGTCGGCCGCCAGATAGCGCACGCTGATCTGGCTGGTGGCCAGCAGTGCGCCCACGGGAGTACGGGCGTAGCAGCGCGCCACGTCATCGCCGGCCACCGCCGGACCCGACCCCTCGGAGGCGGGGACGGCGACGGCGCCGAACAGGGACCAGGTCACCCCCCGGGGAGCGGCGGTGGGCAACTCCTGGCGCTTGTCGGCCAGTTCCGGGCACCGACCGTCGTCAGCGGGTGGGGACGTCGCCGGGGCGGTGGCACGGTCGGCGGGTGGCCGCGAGCCGGGGAGTGCGTCGTCCTGGCCGGCGGGGTCCGAGGTGAGGACGACCGTCCCCGCGACGACGGCGACGAAGCCGATGAACGCGGCGGCGAGGACAAAGCCGGGGCGCAGCCACGGACTTCGCGGCTCGCTGGCCCCCGTGTAGGAGCCGGGGTCTGCCATGGTTCCTCCCATCCTGATGGCTGGTCGGGTGAGTGAGGGGCCGGACGGACGGTCTTCCCGGAGGCCCCGTCCGGACAGGGCCTAGACGAACGCGCCGACGATGCCCGAGGCGGAGCCGACGAGCAGGCAGGCCCCCAGGACGAAGCCGAGTCCTCTGGCGTGCTCACGGCCCCCTCCCCGGGAGTGGTCGACCGCCATCCGGGCGGCGACGCCGAAGATGCCCGCGACACAGAGAAGGGTCACGCTCCAGGCCACCCACTTGAGCACCTTGAGCATGTCCGCGGCTCCGGGCGGCGCCTCTCCCCCGCCGACATCGGGCACACCCGAGGGCGCCGGCGATGCGGCGACGACATGGTCCACATACGGTGAGGCGTCCATGAGGGCCGCCATCAGGCTGGACAACTCGGTTCCCTTCTAAGCGGGTTGGGTGAGTCGGGTCAGGTCGCGGGCGAGCGCCGCGCACTCCTTGGGCACACGGGGTTCGCCGAGCCGCCAGGGCTCCACCCACGGGATCTCCCACAGCCTCGGTACGGCACCGGACACCAACAGCACCCGGTCCCGCAGGACTTTGGGACGCCGGCCCGGGGCGTCGGCGACAACGACCAGACCCAGCAGGTCGATGCCGGTGACCATGCCCGATGCCCACTGCTGGGCGGCGTTCCGCGCCGCGCCGAGGCCGCGCGCGGTGGAGCGGGCCACCAGTACCACCGCCTGGGAGCCGGTGGTCACCGGCCAGGCGCGGCCGGCGTCCCGGCCACCGGGCACGGTCTCTTCCAGAGTGCTGACGCCCGCCCCGCCGTGTACGCCGAGCCACCACCAGGACTGCCCGCGGCTCAGAAGCGGATGAGCGACGGGCAACCCCCGGTCGGGTGGGGGGACTCCGGCGCCCTGAGGTGCACGCGGTCCGGAGAACCCGGTGTCCGCGTCTTGAACCGTTCGCCCCGGTTTCCCGTTGGTGACCCCCGAAGGATCCGCACGCAGCCAGGGATTGACCACCGGCTCATCCCCTGCCAAGACATCTCCTTCGGCCGTCAACACAACGCGCCGATAATACACATGAGTTGCCAATTCACAAGAAACTACTTTTCTTGCTCCTAAGACAGATAAGGACTGTTTCCCCCATGTCGGACCACATGGCTTTTCGGATAGTTGCGCACCATGTGGGAGACCGCCGATGAGCAGCCGTCCCGGCCGGACCGGGCCGGCCGTTCTGGCCACCGGGTGCGTCGTCCTGGGACTGGTCGGCTCCCTGGTCGGTCTCTCGGTGCTGGGGGCCGCCGGCCGGCAACAGGACGTCGAACCGGTGGGACTGGTGGTCACCGGGCTCACGACCGAACGCATACCGCCGGAGTACGTGCGGTGGATCAAACGTGCCGGCGATCTCTGCCCGGAGGTCAGCGCCCCGCTGGTGGCCGCGCAGATCGAGGCGGAGTCCGGCTGGGACCCCACCGCCGTGAGCCATGCCCAGGCCGAAGGGCTGAGCCAGTTCATCCCCAGTACCTGGGCGACCTGGGGCGTGGACGCGGCCGGCAAGGACGGCAGTCCCGAACCGGACGGTGTGGCCGACCCGTTCACCCCGGGAGACGCGATCATGACCCAAGCCCGCTACGACTGCTGGCTCGCGGACACGGTCAGGGAGATGGACATCGGCGGCGACCTCACCCGTCTGATGCTCGCCGCCTACAACGCGGGCCCCGGAGCGGTCGAGCAAGCCAGGGGCGTGCCGCCGATCCCGGAGACAGGGAACTACGTCACCAGGATCATCGCCTCGATGTCGCGCTACACCGGCGGCGAACCGGCCGAGACCGGCGGCGCGTTCGGCGACCGGGTCGTGGCCAACGCCAAGAAATGGCTCGGCACCCCCTACTCGTGGGGCGGCGGCGGTCCGGAGGGCCCCGGGCGCGGATTCGCGCAGGGCGCGAACACGGTGGGGTTCGACTGCTCCAGCCTCGTGCAGAACGCGGTCTACCACGCCTCGGGCGGCGGCCTTCTCCTCCCCCGTGTCAGCCAGCTCCAGGTCACAGCGGGCAAGGCGGTGTCCCGCGACGACCTGCGGCCCGGCGACGTGATCGGGTTCCAGCTGAACGGCAGCTACGACCACATCGGCATCTACATCGGCCAGGGGCAGTTCATCCACTCGCCGAAGACCGGTGACGTGGTCAAGATCAGCAACCTGAACGAGCCCTATTACGCGGGCAAGCCCCAGACAGCCAGGCGGTTCGGATGACTTACACCCGTACATGGGCCACCACCGTCTCGGTGGCGACGGTGCTCGCGATCGGTCTACTCACCGGCGGGTGCGGTTCCGGTGGTGACGGTGGGCAACGCGCGCTCCCGGAGCCGTCGGCCCCTCCGGCGACCGGCACCGGCCCGTACCCGACGCCGTCCGTCCCTCGCACGGACGCACCCGCGCTCCCGGAGCCCACAGGGCCCACGGAGCCCGCGGAGCCTGCGAGCACAGACACGCCCCGCGGAAGCGCGGTCCGGCCCCAGGAAGTCGAAGGGACCGATGCCGACGCGGTCGGTGGGGGTGTGCTCAAAGCCCTGTGGACCTACGACACCACCACCGACGGCGGGCCCCGCGACGCCGAGCTGCGCGCCGCCGAAGCGGGGTGGCTGACCGGGGCGTACGCGGACCAAGTACGCGCCCACCGGCCCCGGTCGGTCCCCGGTGCCCAGTGGCGGGAGTGGGCCGGACACCACGCCCGTACCACCGTCGCGCTGAAGAAGACCGAGGACGCCGCGAAGCCCCCGGACACCGGCACCGAGGCATGGCGGCAGTGGACCGTCACCGCCACCCCGAAGGGGCGTGAGGGGTGGACGGGCGATCCCGTCGTCTCCTCCGTCTACGTACATCTCACCCGCACGACGACCGACAAGCCGTGGCGGGTCGCCGAGGTCACCGTCCGTTAGAGGTGTCCCCCAGGCCCTGAATGTCCAACTGCACGGTAGAGAGGTTCTGTCGACGATGCGCGAATCCACGGATGTACCCGCCTGGCCGGTCTACGACCTCACCGTGCACGACGACGGCCGGATCCTCATATCGGGCCCGCTGATTCCCCTGTCCGGGCACGCCACGCGCGCCGCCGCCATAGAGGTCGTGGCCGGCGCCGCCGCCCGGCTCGGACGGGCGGTGCGGGCCACGGCCACCGAACCGGGCGGTGCCGTATGGCAGTTGATCGTCTCGCCCGAGGGAGAGGTGAGCGAGGTGCCGGGCGGCGGCGCGCGCACCACGGCTCCGAAGAAACGCAAGGGGAGGCGCCCGGCCGGGCGCTCAGCGAAAGCGGCGACCGTCCCCGCCGCTTCCGGGCCCCGGCCCGGCGCGCCGAAGAGGGCCGAGACGTACGCGGAGTCCCTGGCCCAGGTACGGGACCATCTCGACGCGGGCCGTACCGACCAGGCGGGCGAGCTCGCCGCCCGGCTCGACGCGCAGGCGGCCGGGGTCCTCGGGGTCTCCCACCCCGAGGCCCTGCGTGTCCGCGAGGTCCACGCACGGGCCACCGCCCTGGCCGGAGACATGGTGGGCGGCGTCCAGTTGTACCGCGACGTGGCCGAGCGCTGGCACTACCGGGGGGACGCCGAGCAGGCCGAGACGGTGGCGAGCCACGCCGAGACGCTGTGGATGCGGATGACGCACGTGGGCCAGGCGCTGTCCGCCGGGGTCGACGTGATCCGTATGCGCAACCAGATCCCGGGCCGGTCCGGCGAAGCGCTCGCCGCGGCCCTGGAACACCGGGAGTGGCTGCTGAAGGCCCAGGACGCGGGCGAACCGGGCGCGCGGGAGCGGTCCGTGGCGGACACACCCGCCCCGCGAGTCGTGGCGGACCCACCCGCCGCGCGAGCCCCCCGACCCGCGCCGACCTGGGAACGGCCCGCGGTCGACACCCGGAAGGCGGGCTGAGTCCGGTCCGTACGGGGGGCCGCGGCCCGGCCGACGGGTGCGCGCCTCAGGCGGCGGACAGGTGCTCCTCGGGCTTCTTGACGACCTGGCCGCCGGGGCTTTCGCCAACCCCCATGGCCAGCCGCAGTGCGCGTAATGCGTGATGCACACGCGACTTGACGGTGCCCGCCGGTATACCGAGCAGCAGGCCCGTCTCCCGCATCGACCTGCCGGAGAAGTACGTCTCGTACAGCGCCTCGCGATGGTTGAGTGACAGCTTCTTGAACGCCTCTTTCAGCAACAGGGAGGAGAGCAGCCAGTCCACGTCGTCGGAGCTGGTCAGCAAGTCGTCCAGCCAGATGTTGCCGTTGACCTCCTGGGGACGGGTCTTGCGCATCCGGAACTCGTCGACAACGAGGTTGCGGGCGACTCTGAACAACCACGGCCGCAACTGCCGGCCGTCAGTCAGGTCCTGTGTCCGCCAGCAGCGCAGCAGGGTCTCCTGCACCACGTCCTCGGCCTTGTACCGGTCACCGTTCAACAGCCGTACCACGTAGGCGTAGAGCGCGCCCGCCTGTTCGTCGTGGAGTGTGCGCATCGCGCGTTCTCCGGCGCTCACCGCTCCCAAGGAGCCCATCACTGTGCCGCTCACGTTCTTACTCCCTCACTGCACGGCCTCGGGGGAAGGCCAGGTCTCAAGACCGCGCCCGGCGGCCTCGATTCGGGGGGAGTGTTACGCGTGGGGCTCCACGTCGCGTTGACGTTCGTTTGACGTTTAAACGTCCGATTCAGCCAAACTCAGCAGTAACCGGAGGGCCGAATACCGCACGGGGGCGCGCCTCTCCCTGGGCGCTCCCCCCGTGTCGACCTGCGCGTTCCCCTTCAGGCCACGCCGGTCTCTGACACGGCGGCCTCGGTGGCGAGAGCGCGTATACGGCGATCCATGCCCCTCGCCAACTCGACGTCCCCCACGGCCACACAGCCTCCCTCCGCGAGCCGGGACCACGCGGCGAGCAGGGTCCGGCCGTGTTCGAGGGCGGACGACAGGTCGTCGATCAGCCGCCACACGGCGACTGCCCGCAGCAGATCCTCATGGGCGCGCGGGTCGCCCTGCTGATGCCGGATCTTGGCGAGTTCGAGGCAGGTGAGCGTCGCGGCGGCGTGGTTGCCGCCCTTGTACGCCGCGTACGCCTCCAGGGCCTGCGCCTCCAGCGTGTACGGGTGCTCGGCGCCGAAGGTGCGCGCGGTGTGCTCCCGCAGCCGGAAGGCGAGCGCCGCCGCCCGATCCCGCGCTCCGGCGTCGATGGCATGACCGATACTCGCGACGAGTCCGGCGAGTTCGTCCGGGACAAGCACGGGTGCACCCACGTCGGTGGATGGTGTGCCTTCGCCGGGCGGTGCGTCGGGCGAGGGGCCGGGCACCAACGACAGCCCGGCGGAAGGCGGTTCGTCCGGTCGCTGTCCGTCCGGTCGCTGTTCGGCCGGCCCGGAATCCGCCGGCCCCGGCCCCTCCGCGAGCGGGTCCGTCTCGGTCAACTCCCGGTATCGCTCGTGCCGCACGATCCGGCTCGACCCGTCGGCGGTGACCTCGACACGGGTGGCGTACCCCGCCTGCCGGTCGACGATCATCGCCTCGACGGGGCCGCCCCCGGCCCGCGACCGTCGCTGCATCGTGTCGAGCACGGCCACGTTGACCGGTTCGCCGTCCGGCAGCGGGAAGGGCACGCCGTCGACCGTCACACGGCCGTCGCGATCGATGGACACCTCCACGGAGAGCAACGCCCCCCGGTCCGCGTCCTCCTGGCCGTCGCGGCCCTGCCCGATGTGTTTCCTTAGCACCCGATGATTCCTTCGCTGTCCTGGTCACTGCCCACCGGTGGGCGACGGGTTGATGCTGTCGAGCGGCAGTGGGCTGATGGTGGGGTACGCGGATCCTTCGGGAACCTTGACGGCACCCGAGTACACGGCGAACGAGCTTCTGACGCCGTAGACGTAGCTCTGCGCGCCGGAGTGGTCCGGTACCCCCTTCGCCTGTCTGACCGCGTCCAGGCCCACGTGGTACGCCGCCAGGGTCAAGTCGAGGCGATCGCCCTTGACTTCGTTGTTGGCGGCGAGTTCGTCGATGTCCTCGGCCAGTGAGCACAGGTATTTGCCCTGCGCCATGATCGAGTCCGCCGCGTCCAGGGCCGAGGTCTCGTCGTTGTCGTCCTCGTCCTCGCCGAACTCGTCGAACTTGTCCGGGGGCAACTGGGAGATCCCCTCGGCCCCGTCGGGCCCGACGAGTTTCTCGTTGAACATGGACTCCCGCTGGATCTGCGAGGCGATGACGATCGGGCCGATCTGTGTGCATTCGGCCCCGGCCTTCTTGATGTGCTCACGGAACTCCGCGGGCACGCTCGCTTCGTACAACTCGCTCCGCCCGTCGCCGCCGAACGCCTCGGCGACCTGGTCGCTGTCCCCTGTCGCGCTGCCGTCGCCTCCCCCACAGCCGAAGATTTCGCAAATGATGACCAGAGGGAAGAAGAAGACATAGATGACGAAGATCACGATCGCCCCGACCAGGATGATCAGGATGATCAGCGGGAAAAGCATGCATCCACTGAGAGCCGTACCCGCGCCGACGGCCACGAGCACGGCGTTCGTACCTTTGGTGGCTTGCCCGCTGCTGTCCGCGCCCATGTCCGGTCGCTCCTCTCGTGATCGGGTCCACGACGTGGTTTCGAACAGCGCTGAACCAGGTCATGGGTTTTCCCGTAGTGGCTGCCCGACGGATCACCGCGGGCCCGCACCGGCGCAACGGACGAAGCGGCCGATCAGTTCAATGCGGGATCCGCCGCCGTAGTTCGGAACCGAGAGGAGGGCGAACGCTCATGGATCTTCCACCGTCGGCATTCGCCGGCCCACAGATGTGGGTTCGTGGGCCGGCAACCCAGCAGGACACCCCGCCGACAGCCGTGTCACCGCGCTCAGTGGCGAGGACCACGCGCCCCGACGCACCCGCGCCCGCCCCACGCGCGCCCTCGCCGCACCGGGGGCAGCCGGTCGCCTGGGTCAACGCGCACGGCGGTGGCGGGGCGAGCACGCTCGCGCGGGTGCTGGGCGGGGCGGACCTGCGCCTTCGGTGGCCCGAACCGGCCCGGGGCGAACCAGGCGGAGTGTTGTTGGTGGCCCGCACCCATGCCGGTGGCATGCGGGCGGCGTCCCAGGCGCTGAACGCACTGCGCACCGGAGAACACCCCGACGGGGTGCACCTCATCGCCCTCGTGCTCGTCGCCGACGCGCCGGGTCGCCTGCCGCGCCAACTCGGCCGACGTGTACGCGTACTGCGTTCGGCGGCCGAGGTCCACCGCGTTCCCTGGGTTCCGGCGTGGCGCCTCGGCGAGGAGGTGGATCCGCTGCCGAAAGAGGTACGTGCGCTGGCGGAACTCACCTCCGGCACGACCGGACGTACGGCGGGACCCCGGTGAACCCCGCGGAGGTCCCCCGCCCCTGGTACTCGCCCGGGGAAGCCGAGTACGGGCCCAACGGAGACTTCGATCCGGACCCCGAGGCGGGTGAGCTGCTGGGCAATCTCGCCTGGCTCGTGACGGCCGCCGCCGTGGCGGGCGTGATCTTCATCGGCATTCAGATGGCCATGCGCCTGCGGGCCGGAGAGATGGGCGAAGGGGCGACCTACTTCCGAGGGGTCGTCATCATCCTGGGTTCCTGCGTCCTCGGCGTCGCCGCAGGGCCCCTCGTCAACTACGTGATCTGGCCTTATCTCCTGCGCTGACCGCACGTGAACACGTGAATATTCGACTTCGACTTGTTATGAAAACGGAGACCCTGATGAAGGACACATTGCGCGCGCTCTCCGCCAAGGGCTGGGACTATCTGGCCACCGACAAGGTTCCCAACCCGGAGCGGAACGCTCCTCAAGAACTGGCCAATGCCGTCGACACCGTTCTGGGGATCGCTGCTTGGGCAGGCACCGCCGCCGGTGTGGCGGGAATCATCATCACCGGAGTCATGATGGCCGCGTCCGTGAAGCGCGGAGAGGGTTCCGAGCACATGAGCCGCCTGGGCATGGTGCTGGGAGGCTGCGTCCTCGTCTCCACCGCGGGCCCCGTCGTCACCTTCTTCTTCGCGGCGTAATCCCGCTGGAGAGAACATCAACATGTTGCGCTCGCTACGGAAACGGAAGCCCGTCGACGGGCCCTTCTACAAGCAACGCGGCTGGATCACCGCGGCCGGGTTCCTCGGCTTTCTCGTGGTCATGTCGTTGGCGGCCCTCTCGACCGGGGCCACCAACGGCGTCACCGCCAAGGAAACGGAGATCGTGGCCGACAGCCGGAAGTTGCTGTCCGGACTGAGCGGCCCGCTGTCCCCCGGCGATCCGCAACAGGTCCGGGGCGGTCCGCAAGGACGTCCGGAGAACTGCCGTACCGACGACCGGGGCACCTCGCGGCCGACCACCACACCGAGGGATCTGCGGTGGCAGAAGCTCGTCACCGTCATGGTTCCCACGTCGGCGTCGGCCGGTCCGCTGCACACCGACAGCTCCGTGTGGTGGTGTTTCGCCCACACGCCCACGGGCGCGGTACTGGCGGCGCACGTCGTTCCCGTCCAGTTGAGCGGCACCGCGTGGCGCGCCGCCGCGGAGCAGCAGCTCGTGCCCGGGAGGCCGCGCGACAGATTCCTCACCGCCAAGGCCGAGGCCGGGACGGCGGATCCCGAAGCGAACCTCAGTGGGCGGTTCGTGGGCTTCTCACTGGCGTCCTACTCGGGTGAATCCGCCACCGTACGGCTGCTCCTCACCAATCCCGTAGGCGGCTACCTGAGCACATCGGTGTCCCTGCGCTGGCGGGACGGCGACTGGAAGGTGGCCCCTCTGGACGACGGGTCGCTCTACACACGAGTACGGCAGGCGAAGCCCAGCGGCTTCTCCGCGTGGGGAAAATGACATGTACTTGGCCGCAGACTGCGACGCCGGCATCGACATCGGCAAATTGATCTTCGGCGATCCGATCGCCGAGATGATGAGGATGGTTGCCAAGATCGCGATGCGCGGCGCCTTCAGCATCTTCGAAGCCGTGGGAAGCATCGGTTCGTACGACGAGGAATCGTCGGGTGTGATCAACCGTCAGACGCAGTGGATCGTCATGTATCTGGCAGTCGGCTCGATCCTCTTCGCGGCGGTCAAAATGGCCCTGGACAGGAAGGCCGACAGCGGCGAGACCGCGCTGAAGGGCGTCCTGCGGATCACCCTGGTCAACACGCTCGCGAGCAGCGTGCTCATCACGTTCACCGCCCTCATGGACAGATACTCCGCCCATCTGTTCACGGGCGCCCTTGAGAACCTGATGGACGGCATCGACTGCAGTGAGAGCATCCCGGCCATGTTGCTGCTGATCCTCGGCTGCCTCCTCATCGTCGCCGGCATCATCCACGCGCTTCTGATGTGGATCCGGCTCGGCGTGATGATCATCCTGATGGGCACGCTCCCCCTGGCCGCCGCCGCCTCCATGACCGAGTGGGGCGGCACCTGGTGGAAGAAGCACATGGGGTGGCTGATCGCCTGGCTGCTGTACAAGCCCATGGTCAGCCTCGTGTTCTTCTCGGGGTCCGTCATGGTGAATTCACAAGCCACCTCGGTCCCGGGCGAAGGCGCTTCCGAAGTCAATGTCCAAGTCGCGGGAATGGGAGTGCTTCTGCTTTCGGCGATCGCTCTGCCCGCGCTGATGAGAGTGATCGTTCCGGCGATGGAGTCCCTCGGGAGCGACGGGGCCGACAAAATGGCCGGCGGCATCGCCAGTGGCATCGCCACCGGCGCGAAGTCGATCGGCGCAGGGGCCGCCTCTCTCGCTGGTGGTGGCGCCGGGGCGCTCAAGCCCTCGGGAGCCAGCTCTTTGGGCGGCGGGGGCGGAAGGAAAGACAGTTCGCCGTCGGGCGGGGGCGGCGGAGGCGGCGGAGGCGGCGGAGGCGAATCCTCGGCCGGCGGAGCCAAAGACAGCTCACCGTCGGGCAGCGGAGGCGGAGACGAATCCTCGGGCGGCGCGGGCGGAGGCACGGACAGCTCACCGTCGGGCAGCGGAGGAAGCGAACGAAGTTCGTCGTCGGGCAGTAGCAGCCCCTCGGGCGGCGGAGGCGGAGGCAATGACAGCCCACCGCCGGGCAGCGGAAGCGAACCCCCGCAAGGCCGGAACGGTCAACTGCCGCCCGCCGACAAACCTACGGGCAATGCTCCCCGCGAGTGAGCACGTCGTTCCAGGACGGTCCCGCGATCCACTCACCGTAAGCGAAGCAGGTATTTCCCATGTCCACCGAAGCTCCTGTCATCCATCCCACGTACGGGAACTGGCGCAGGCCCAGACGGCCCGGCCTGGGGCCGCTCGGCCTCGTCGGCACCATCGGAGTGTTCGGCGGGATCATCATCGACCTCATCGCGTCGCTGATCTCGTTGCAGGTCACTCTGGTCCTGGTCGTCATGCAGGTCTTTCTGCTGCTGCCGCTGGCCGCGCGCACGCAGGACGGGCGCAACGTCTATCAGCTCTTCGCCCTGCGCGTCAGTTGGTTCCGTCGCAAGGCCAAGGGATCGACCACCTATGTCTCCGGTCCGCTGTCCCCGCGGCCGGGTGGCCGGTTCCGTCCGCCGGGACTGCTGAGCCGGGTCACGCTCAAGGAGGGCAGGGACGCCTATGACCAGCCGTTCGGTGTGGTGCACCACCGCAGCCGGAATCTCTACACCATCGTGCTTGAGTGTGAACCCGACGGCGGTTCCCTGGTCGACGCAGACCAGGTGGACACCTGGGTGGCGTCATGGGGCCACTGGCTGGCCCGGCTCTCCGCCGAGCCGGGCCTGCGCGGGGCGGCGGTGGTGGTCGAGACCGCCCCGGACACGGGAAACAGGCTGGCCAACGAACTTCTGCCCCGCATTCGTCCCGACGCCCCGGAGGCGGCACGGGCCGTGATGGAGGAAGTGGTGCAGCGGTATCCGACCGCGTCCTCCGAGATGCACACCTACATCACGCTGACCTACGGAAATCTCACCGGCCAGAAACGCAAGAGCGACGACGTCATCACCGATCTCGCCGTCCGCATTCCCGGCCTGCTGTCGGGACTGATGGCCGCGGGCGGCGGCCCCGCGGCCCCGCTGTCGGCCGAGCGCGTCGCGGAAGTCGTACGGGTGGCCTACGACCCGGCCGTGGCCGGGGACGTCCTCGACGCCCGCGCGCAGTACGGCGGAACCGGTCTGGAGTGGGAGGACGCCGGTCCCACGGCGACCGTGGAAACGGCCAACTCGTATCAGCACGACTCAGGAGTGTCCCGGACCTGGCTGCTCACCATCGCACCACGTGGCACGGTGCGTGCCCAAGTGCTTCAGGGACTGCTGGAGGCCACTCCGGGCACCCGCCGCAAGCGCGTGGCCCTGCTCTACCGCCCCATCGACCCGGCGACCTCGGCGCGCATCGTCGAGGCCGACCGGCGGGCGGCGCAGTTCATGGCGACCTCGAAGCGCGGCATGGTGCAGGCGCGTGCCGCCAACGAGGTGCAGGCCACCGAGCAGACGGCGGTGGAGGAGGCCAGCGGCGCCGGTCTGGTGGAGTTCTCGCTGATGGCCACGGTGACGGTCGACAGCGTCGAGGATCTCGACGACGCGAACACGTCGGTGCGCAACCAACTGGCCGGAGCGCGCCTGATGATGCGTCCGGCCGACCGGATGCAGGCGGCGGCGTTCAGCTGCACGCTGCCGGTCGGGATCCTGCCGTGGGAGTACACCCTGGTCCCGCGCGAATTGAAGGAGGCCTTGTGAGCAGCAGAAACACGCCCCGGACCAAGAGCACGACCAAGAGCAAGAAGTCTCCCCCGCGCCCCAGGACCCCGCTGGTACCGCCGCGCGGCTGGCCCGGCCCCGGCGGCGGCCAGGTGGCCAACGTGGACCCGCCGACCATGTGGCGGGCGACGACCGTGCAGGCATGCGGCCTGTGGCCGTTCGCGGCGGGCTCCGGCGCGCCGATGAGCGGCGTCCCGCTCGGCCAGCACCTGTTCACCGGAGCCACCGTCTGCGGTGACCCGCTGTCCTGGTTCACCCGCGCCCAGTACATCTCCAACCCCTCACTGTTCATGCTCGGTATGCCGGGCCTGGGCAAGTCCACCCTGGTCAACCGGATGCTCATCGGGCTGGCCGCCACCGGTGTGGTGCCGCTGGTGCTGGGCGACCTCAAGCCCGACTACGCCGACACCGTGCGCGCCCTGGGCGGACAGGTCATCTCCATCGGGCGCGGAGTGGGCGGCATCAACGTCCTGGACCCCGGGGCCATGGGCGCCGCCGCCCGGCGCATCGGCGGCGAGGCCGGCCGGGTGCTGATGGCCGAGACCCACGGCCGGGTGCTCAACATGGTCGCCGCGCTCGTCACCATCGTGCGCGACCGTCCCGTCGACGACCACGAGCAGTCGGTGCTGTCGGCGGCGCTGCACCATCTGCGCGAGCACACACCGCCCGGCCGCCAGCCGCTGCTGCCCGATCTGCTCCGGATCATCACCGAAGGGCCGGACCGGGTACGGGCGGTGACCCTGGACCGCGGGGACGAGACCCGCTACCGCGACGCCGTGGACCCCCTGCACCGCTCGCTGCTGGGCATCCTCGACGGACCGCTGGGCGACACGTTCGCCTCGGAGACGTCCACCCGCATCGACCTGGACTCACCGGCGGTGTGCGTGGACATCTCCCGGATCGGCGAGGCGGACACCCAGCTCACCGCGGCGGCGATGCTGGCCGCCTGGTCCGACGGCCTGGGCACCGTGGCCGCCTCGCACGCCCTGGCGGACGCCGGACTGCGGCCCCGGCGCTGGTTCTTCACAGTGCTCGACGAGTTGTGGCGACCGCTGCGCGCGGCCTCGGGCATCGTGGACCGTATCGACGCCCTGACCCGGCTCAACCGAAGCCTCGGCCTGGGCGACGCCAAGATCACCCACACGCTCAAGGACGCCGAGGCGCTGGGCACCGACTCCGACCGGGTCAAGGCACGGGGTTTCGTCGAACGCGCCGGCATGGTGGTGTGCGCGGGGCTGCCGCGCCAGGAGATGGAGGAGCTGGGCCAGATCGTCGGCCTGTCCCGGCGGGAGATCGATCTGGTCTCCTCCTGGTCCTCGCCCCCGGGCTGGGCCGCCCACGGGGACCGCGAGGAGCCGCCGGGCCGCGGCCGTTTCTTGATCAAGGTCGGCGGCCGGCCCGGCATCCCGATCCAGGTCGCGATCACCGACACCGAACGGCGCCTGCACGACACCAACAAGCGCTGGGCGTCGAACGATCCCGTCATCGAGCAGGCGTCCGCGCATGTTCCGGACCTCTCCAAGTTGTCGGAGACAGAAAGGAATTGGACCGCGTGAGCGCGACTGCGGCCAAGGCCAGGAGCCACGGCGGTGAGCTGGCACCCTGGGCGATCGTCGTGGTGGCGGCCGTGAGCCTGGTGGTGTTCGGGGGCGTGTGGCTCGGCGGCACGCTGGGTGCCGCGCTGACCGGCGCCGGCTGGCATCCTCCGCCGTTCGCCCTGGCGACGTTCGCCACCCTCTTCACCGACGGGCCGTCGGCACTCTGGCCGGACGCCTCGCCGGGCGGTGTGATCGCCGGCGTCGTCCTGGTCTTCGGCTCGGCCGTCGCCGCCGGTGTGCTGGTCGTACGGTGGGTGCTGCGGCGCGCCGCCCGGCCCAAGGGGCTGGCAGGGGGCCGGGAACTGGCCGCCCTGGCCCCGGCCGGCATCGCGGAACGCGCCCGCGACCTGCGCCCCTCGCTCAAGGGCCGCCGGCACCTGCACCCCGACGAGACGGGCAACCTCCTCGGCGACCTCGATCCCAGCGGCCCCGAACTGCGCTCGTCCTACGAGGACGTGGAGCTGGACCTGATGGCCCCGCGTGCCGGCAAGTCCACCGGCATCGCCGTCCCACGGGTGCTGCGCGCCCAGGGGGCGGTACTGCTGACTTCCAACAAGTCCGACGTCTACTCCGTCACCCGCGCCGCACGCGAAGAGGCGGGCCGGGTATGGACGTTCGACCCGCAGGGGATCGCCCACACCCCGCGCGAGATGTGGTGGGACATCCTCGCCGACTGCCACACCATCGAGGGCGCCCGCCGGCTGGCCGGGCACTTCGTCGCCTCCGTCAACGACGACCAGTCGAAGAAGGACTTCTGGATCTCCGCGGCCCAGAACACCCTCACCTCCCTGTTCCTCGCCGCCGCGCGCGGCAAGGCATCCGTGCTCGACCTGCTGGCATGGCTCGCCGACCCCGCCGACCGCACGCCGATCGACCTGCTGCGGGACGTCGACATGATCGCCATGGCCGAGCAGTTGCAGGGCACGGTCCGGGGCGCGGTGGAGACCCGCGACGGCATCTACGAGACCGCCCGGCAGTGCGTGGCCTGCCTGCTCGACCCGGAGATCGTGGCCTGGGTGACGCCCGATCCCGCACTGCCGCAGTTCAAGCCGCACGAGCACGTCCTGGCCACCGACACCCTCTATCTGCTGTCGAAGGACGGCGGTGGCTCAGCGGCGGGAGTGATCGCGGGGCTCGCCGACGCGACGATGCGGGCGGGCGTGGTGGCCGCCGAGCGCATGGGTGGCCGGCTCGACCCTCCGATGACCGCGGTCCTCGACGAGGCGGCCAACGTCTGTCGGATCTCCGACCTGCCAGACCTCTACAGCCACTTCGGCTCACGCGGCATCAACGTCGTGACCCTGCTTCAGAGTTACCGGCAGGGAAGCCGCGTGTGGGGCGAGGCGGGCATGGACGCCCTGTGGAGCGCGGCCACCATCAAGCTGCTCGGCGCCGGCCTGGACGACGCCGACTTCGTGGAGAAGATCTCCAAGCTCGTCGGCAACCACGACGTACGCACCGCGTCCTACTCCAAGAGCAAGGACGGCGGCTCCCACTCGTACTCCTACCGGCTGGACCCGGTGCTGCCCGCGGACCGGATACGCGCGCTGCCCAAGGGCACCGCCCTGTTGCTGGCCACCGGTGTACGGCCGGCCCTGATCCGGCTGCGCCCCTGGTACAAGGAGCCCAACGCCGGTGCCATCTCGGCGGCGGCGAAGGCCGAGACGGCGGCCATCACCGAGCGGGCAGCCCGCTCCTGGTCCGGCGGCGGCACCCATGCTCCCGCCGGCTCCATGAACAGGTGGGAGAGGGACGCGGTGTCCCTGGACAAGCAGTACCCCTAGGGCGTGTTTTAGAAGTAGCGTCGTCCGCCCATTGGGCGGGGCCCACGGCGTCTGGTGCGTGCGATCGCAAGGCGGAGGATCATCCTCGTACTGGACGTACTTGGATGACTCCGACAACGCAGCGAGCGCGCGTGCCAGACGCCGTGGGCCAGACGGGACTTCTCAAACACGCCCTAGGGTCTGCGAGCCAGCGTCACCGCGCGCAGCAGCCATTCGACCGGTCCGTACCGGACATGGCGCAACAGCCACCCGCCGTACGCGAGTTGCGCCCCGTACAGGGCGAAGCACCCCGCCAGCAGCACCACGGTGCCATGGCGGCCGTACCAGGCCAGTCCGTAACCGGTGAAGACCAGCGCCATCACCAGGGACTGGGTGAGGTAGTGCGTAAGGGCCAGTCGGCCGGCCCCCGCCAGTGCGCCGGCGGTACGGCCGCCGGGCCGGGAGTGCAGCAGAAGCAGCAGTCCGCAGACGTACGCGGCCGTGAGCGCCGGGGCGGTGAGCACGCCGACGGCCGAGCCGACGTCGTACCACCGGGCGTCCAGCGGCCCGTTGCGGCAGACCGCCATGAAGATGCTCCCCGCCAGGCCGACGGGCAGCGCGCGGACGACGATCCGCACCATCCGCGCGCGGTGCCGGCCGGTGTCACTGAGCAGCCCGCGCCTGCCGGCGGCCAGTCCCACCAGGAAGGCCGCCAGCATGTCGGCGCCGTACAGGACGCTCCAGCCCAGGGAGTCGCGCAACCACCCCAGATTGGCCCGGACGACGGAGCCGAAGTCCCCCTGGTAGGCAGCCGCGATCTCCTGGATCGCGGCCGTGCGGTCCCGCGGATTCATCGGCTCCGCGTAGGCGACCGTCGACAGGCCCCAGGCCAGGAGGCATACCGCGACACCGATGACAAGACAGGCCGCCGCCCGTACGGCGGTCCGGGGCTCGATGTCCCTGACCGCGAAGAGGACGAGGCTCAGCACCGCGTAGACCATCAGGACATCGCCGGAGAAGAGGAAGACGCCGTGCACGAGCCCCAGGAGGAACAGGCAGCTCAACCGGCGCAGATGCCGAGGAGCGAACGGTGCCCCCGCGCGCTCGGCCGAGGCCCTCTGCAACGTGAAGCTGTAACCGAACAGGAAGGAGAAGAGCAGGTAGAACTTGGCGCTGACCAGGACCGTGACGAGCCAGTCGGCCGCCTCGTCCACCCACCACACGGACAGTTCGCCCCCCGGACCCATATGAGGTCCGGCCATGGCCGGGAGATTGACCAGGAGAATGCCCAGCAGGGCGAATCCGCGCAGCAGGTCGATCTCTCGTATCCGTCCGCTCCGTCCAGCGGTGCTCCGGAGCCCTACCAGCGGACCGGAAGCGCGAGCGGGAACCGCCAGATGGACTCCGCGTTCCACACGATGTCGCCGGGCTCGCCCGCCAGCCGCAGCTTCGGGAAGCGGCGCAGCAGCGCCGCCAAGGCGACCTGCATCTCCATCCGGGCCAGCTGCGCGCCGGGACACCGGTGCGGGCCGTATCCGAACACCATGTGCTGCGCGGCTTCCCGTCGCGGGTCCAACTCGTGCGGGCGGGTGAACACTTCGCCGTCCCGGTTGGCGTTCAGATACGACACATGCACCGCGTCACCAGCTCGGATCCTTGTCCCGCTCAGCTCCACGTCCTCGGTGGCCACCCGTGGAATACCGACTCCCTGCCGGAAGGGAATGAACCGCAGCATCTCCTCTATGGCTGCGGGGAGCCGCTCGGGCCGTGTTCGGAGCTCGGCAAGGAAGGCGTCCCTGGTGAGCAAGGTGTAGATGATGTTGCTGATCTCGAAGGTCAGCGTGTCGGAAGCGACCACGATCACTTGCCCGAGCATCGCCAGCTCGGTGTCGGTGAGCGGCTCGTCGGCACCTTCGGACCTGCCCATCGCGCTCAGCAGGTCGTCACCCGGCTCCCGTCGCCTGCGCTCGGCCAGCTCGGTGAAGTAGCCGCGCAGATCCGACTTCGCCTGTGCCGCTTCGGCGCTCCGCAGGCTCGCCAACGTCATGACCGCCGCGGCCCGTTCCTGGAACCAGCTCCGATCACGTTCCGGGATGCCGAACATCTCACTCGTCACCGCCAGAGGCAGTGGCGAGGACAAGTGCTGGACCAGGTCGGCCGGGGCGCTCGTCCCGGCCAGGTCGTCCAGCAGCTGATTCACCACTCTCTCGGTGTGGGGCCGCAGACGCTCGACGGCGGGGCGCGTGAACCCCTGAGCGATCGCCCGGCGGAATCGGGTGTGCTCAGGAGGGTCCATGTTGTTGATCGCGTCCGAGTGCGCGATGGGCTGCGGTGTCATCCGCGGCAGGTCCCGGCCAACTCCGGCGGCCCGGCTGAATCGGCGGTCCGAGGTAACCGTCTGTACGTCCCGGTACCGGGACACCAGCCATGCCTCACCGGTCCCGTGTCGCATGCGTATCCGCGCCACAGGGTCCTCATCGAGCAGCCGCAGCAGCAGCGGATCGAACTCAAGTGCCTCGTTGTGGTGGAAGGGGCAGTCCCAGACCGCGCTGTCGTCCACCGGGGGTTGCTCAGCCATGAGTCTGCGTCAGCTTTTTCAGGGCTTCCTGGGTGTTGTAGGCGTTCTCCCAGTGCTCCACGATCCGGCCGTCCCTGAAGCGCCAGAGTCCGCAGAACCGCACTGCAGCGACCTGTGGGTACTTAGTGTGCACGGTGCCCAGCACCGCCCCGAAGTAGTCGTTGGCGGTGATGCTCTCCAGCTCCATCACCGTGGTGCCGTGGTGAAGTTCGAGAAGCGCCGCCTGCCGCGCCACGACCGCGGGTTTGCCCACGATATCTCCGGGATCGCGCTCGGTGCGCCCGGCCGGGTGCAGGACGACGTCGTCGTCCGAGTACTCCCCGATGGATGAGAGGTTCTCGTACACGGATCGCAGGGTTTCGACGTTCGGGTGTTCCTTCGGTACGCGCCGAACGGGCGCGGAGGGCCGGGTCGGAGCTTCCTCCCGGGAGCTTCGGGCGATCTCGTCCCACTGATCGTCGTCCAGCAGGATGTCGGCCGCCCGCAGGTTCTCCTCCAAGTGCTCGATCGACGTCGTGCCGGGGATCGGCAGTGTCGTGGGCGAGTCGCGCAGCAGCCAGGCGAGGGCCAGTTGGGCGGGCTTCACTCCGATCTCGCCGGCCGCCTTGGCGAGCTTGCTGTGCGACGCCAGCAGGCTTCCGCTGCCCAGCGGCCAGTAGCAGATGTAGGCGATGCCCTGTTCCTCGGCATACCTGACGACCGCCTCGTCGGTGCGGTCGCCGATGTTGTAGAGGTTCTCCACCGACGCGATCGTGGCGACACTGGCCGCCTCCTTCAACTGCTCTATCGTCACTCCGGGTTGGGAGGAGAGCCCGATGTGCCGGATCTTCCCCTCTTCCTGAAGCCGTCGCAGCTCACCCACCTGGTCCGTGAGGGGCACAGCCGGGTCGATGCTGTGCAGCTGATACAGGTCGAGGCAGTCCAGACCCAGGTTGCGCAGGCTCATCTCGACCTGCTGGCGCAGATACTCGGGCCGGCCGCAAGCGGCGATGTACCCCTCCCGCCAGTCTCCGGGGCCGCGCCGCAACAAGCCGCCCTTGGTGCAGATCACCAGGTCCTCGGGGTAGGGATGCAGTGCTTCGCGGATGATCTGCTCGTTGAAGTCCGGCCCGTAGGCATCCGCGGTGTTGATGAAATTGACGCCCAACTCCACGGCGCGGCGCAGCAGTCGGACGGCTGACGCCGGGTCCTTCGGCGGCCCCCAGCATCCCGGCCCGGTCAGCTTGATGGCACCGTAGCCGATCCGGTTGACCGTACGGTCTCCTCCGATGGTCAACTGCTGACTGACGCCGTTCGGCGAGATGGTCACAGTGCGAATTCCTTTTCTTCGTGAGAGGGGAGCGGCGTGGAGAGCTGTGCGTCAGGGGCAACCCAGGTGCCCAGCGCGATTTCGGCAGTGATGCCGGGCCCGAACCCGGCGAGCATTCCCCGTGCCCCGTGCGGAACGGTCCCTGATTCGATCAGTCGGCGCAGGGCGTCGAGTACGACGGCGGAGGCGATGTTCCCGTACTCCGTCAGGGTGCTGCGGCTGTAGGAGAACATGGCTGGATCGACGCCGAGGAAAAGAGACAGGTCGTCGAGAATCCTCGGTCCGCCGGCGTGAATGATGTAGAAGTCGAGCGCGCCCGCGTCCCACCCGTGCTTGTCGGCCAGATCGATCAGAGCAGGGGCGAGTTGCTTCATCGTCCCCGGGACTCTTCGGTCGAGCAGGAAATGGAACCCGGTGGCCTTCACCGCGTACGAGATCCAATCCTCGGTGTTCGGCACGAGGTGCGATCCGTTCCGCGCCAACTGTATTCCGCTGCCGCCCTCCGAACGAACGACAGCGGCAGCCACCGCGTCCCCGAACAACCCGTTGGACAGCAGGTTTCCCACGGTCATATCGGTCGGTTGATAGCAGAGGGAACAGAATTCACAGGAAACTATCAGGACATTCGCGTCGGCATGGGCCCGGCAGAAGTCACTGGCACGATTGATGGCGGCGCCGCCCGCGGCGCAACCCAGCTGCGAGATGGGCAACTGGCGTGTGTCCGCCCGAAATCCCAGGTTATTGATCATCCATGCGGTCAGGGACGGCATGCTGTATCCCGTGCACGACACGTAGATGATGGCATCAACCTGGTCGGCACTGAGCGCGGCATTCCGCAGTGCCCGCTCGACCACGGCCGGTATCCGGGCCTTCGCTTCCCGGAGATGAATTCGGTTGCGTTCCTCAAATCCCGGATGCGCCAGGGTTCTTTCGATGGGCTGAACCAGATGCCGGGTCCGTACTCCGGTATTCTCGATCAACTTGAGTGCCAACGGCAGCTGATCGTGATCAGGGTGGAGGCGCTCCGCGAGCTCAAGCGTCTCCCGCATACTGATCGTGTATTCGGGTACGTCGACCGCTGGGCAGCAAAGTACAGGCACACGTCTTCCGATCGGTATTCAGGAACAGATGATTCAGGGATCCCCGTGTTCATCCATCGGGCTCTGTGGCCCCTGTGCTGATCCACTACGGTCGAAGTTGCCGGATGGTTCAACGCCAAGCCGACCCTCGATCGGGTGCGCTGAGTGGGGTCTTGGGTCGTCAGGTCCGGGTCGGTGGCGCGCTCGCCGCCGCCGTCAGGAACGTGATCGCCCATCGCCGGGCCGCCTCGCCCGCCGCCGGGGACACGCAGCCGGGGGACGGCTGCTGGTGGACCTCAAGGCGGTCGACGGCCGTCACGGCGAGGATCCCCCGCATCCGGAACCACAGCTCCTCCGGGGAAAGGCCGGGCAGTACGCGCGCGAAGGCCGCGAGGTAGCGCTCGCGGACCGAGGCGTCGGCCGGGCCGGTCCAGCCGCGTACCTCCTCGGCCGGGTCGCTGAGGATCGTCATGATCAGCCGGGACGTCCGGGCGCTTCCCTCGCCGCCGGCCGGCATCACGTCGAACAGCGGCCCCGCGAATGCCTCCACCAGTTCACCGACCGATGGGTCGGGGGTCCGGGCGAGCAGTTTGTCGAGCCCGGCGCACTGGGCGGCGTTGATGGGCTCGATCACGCGGCGGGCGACCGCGGCCATCAGCTCCGCCTTCGAGCCGAAGTAGTAGCCGACGGCGGCCAGGTTCGCTCCGGCGAGTTTGGTGATCGCGCGGACCGAGGTGCCGCGGTATCCGTGCTCGGCGAAGAGGTGCTCGGCCGCGTCGAGGATCTGGGTGCGGGTGTCTGGGGTCGCCACACGAGGGACTCTACATATGTTTCAATGAAACGAACGTATGATTCAAACGAACGTATGAGAGAGGGCTGTCATGAAGCTGCTCGTGTACGGCGCCGGGGTTTGCGGCAGCCTGTTCGCCGCCCGTATGCACGAGGCCGGCCACGACGTCTCGCTCCTCGCCCGGGGCGAGCGTCTGACCGCGCTGCGCCGGCACGGAGTGCGGCTCGCCGAGGAAAACGACCCGGCTGCCAGGCGGGTGCCGGTACCAGTGGTCGAGCACCCGGACGGCGGGTACGACCTGATCACCGTCTTCGTCCGCACCCACCAGGTGGACGCGGTGCTGGACTCACTCGCCGGTGTCCAAGGTGACGTGCTGTTCCTGCTCAACTGGGCAGCCGGCCCTGAGACGCTGGGCGCGGTGATCGGCCACGAGCGGGTGCTGCTCGGCTTCCCCACGAGCGGCGGCACGATGGACGGCGACGTGATCCGTTACCGGAAGACCAACTTCATCACCCGCCGGGTCGCGATACCGATCGGCGAGCCCGACGGCCGTACCACCCCGCGACTGGTACGGCTCGTGGAGACGTTCCGTACCGCCGGGTTCAACGCCAAGGCCGAGCCGCGGATGGATGCCTGGCTCAGGACGCACGCCGCGTTCGAGGTCCCGCTCGGTCAGGCGGTACACGCGGCGGGCGGCCCGGTAGCGCTGGCCGACGACCCGGCCGCGGTCCGCGGCATGCTCCGCCTCATGCGGCAGAACCTCGCCGCGATGAAGACGCCGCCGGTACCTCGCGCGTTCGCCGCGCTGCGGACTCTGCCGCAAGGGCTCCTGGTGGCCGTGCTCCGGCGCTTCCTGAAGAGCCCGACGGCTGTGAACAGCGGACTCAGCGCCACCTCGCCCGCCGTGGCGGCCGAACTCGATCGGCTGGCCGAACAGCTCCGCGCCCCTGCGGGAGCCCGCTGAGCGAGTCAGAACGGCGAAAACCTCACCACACACGACTCGATCACGGGCACGAGCTGCTCGGGCCTCAGCGCCAGGGCACGCATCAGCATGCCGCGGTACTGACCGGTGGTGTACTCGCCTTTGCCCGCGTCGCGACTGAGCGGGTGCGGACATCGTGACAGCGTCTGATCCATTTCACCTTCACATTCCTGGATGGCTACTCGTTGTCGATGGCGGCGGCGACGGCGTGGCCGCCGAACTGGTTGCGCAGGGCGGCGATCATCTTCATCTGCGGGAAATCGTCCTGCCGGGACGCGAACCGGGAGAAGAGAGAGGCGGTGATGGCGGGGAGGGGTACGGCGTTGTCGATGGCGGCCTCGACCGTCCAGCGGCCCTCACCCGAGTCGTCGGCGTATCCCCTGAGCTCGCCGAGGTGCTCATCGGCGTCCAGGGCGTTCACGGCCAGGTCGAGCAGCCAGGAGCGGATCACCGTGCCCTCCTGCCAGGACCGGAAGACCTCACGCACATCCGTGACGGAGTCGACCTTCTCCAGCAGCTCCCAGCCCTCGGCGTAGGCCTGCATCATGGCGTACTCGATGCCGTTGTGGACCATCTTCGCGAAGTGCCCGGCGCCGACCTTGCCCGCGTGGACATAGCCGTACGGGCCCGCCGGCTTGAGCGCCTCGAAGACCGGCCGCACGACGGCGATGTCCTCAGCCGCACCGCCGACCATGAGGGCGTAACCGTTCCGCAAACCCCAGACACCGCCGGAGACGCCGGCGTCGACGAAGCCGATGCCCTTCGCGGCGAGCTCAACGGCGTGTCTCTCGTCGTCCGTCCAGCGGGAGTTGCCGCCGTCGACCACGATGTCACCGGGAGACAGCAGTTCCGCCAGCTCGTCGATGACGCCCTGCGTCGCCGGACCCGCGGGGACCATCACCCAGATCACGCGCGGCCCGTCGAGCTTGCCGACGAGTTCACCGAGGCTGTTCACGTCGGAGACCTCGGGGTTGCTGTCGTAGCCGATGACGATGTGGCCCGCACGGCGTATCCGCTCGCGCATGTTGCCGCCCATCTTGCCCAGGCCGACCAGTCCGAGTTCCATCGCCGTCATGTCACTTGCTCCTGTGCTGGGTTCGGTCAAAAGAACGCTGTGGGCAGCGCCGCCGCGTACGCGTCGTCCGGGTCGAGACGGCGCAGTTCCTCGGCGATCAGCTCGGCCGTGCTCCGCACGCGCAGGGCGAGGGTGCGGGTGGGCTGGCCGGTGATGGAGAGGGTCGCCACCGCGCCGACCGGGCGATCGATGTGGATCTCGCCCGACCCTGTGTACAGCCGGACCCCTGTCACCACAGGGCCCTCGGTGTCCCGCTGCTCGACCGGTACGCGGAGGCGGTCGGTGAGCCAGCGGGCCAGCAACTCGGCGCTGGGGTTGCCCGGTTCGCTCTCCACCACCGCCGAAGTGACGGTGGTGCGGACCTGGTCGAGGGCCGCGGCCAGCATGGAACGCCACGGGGTGAGGCGCGTCCAGGCCAGATCCGTGTCGCCGGGGGCGTAGGAGGCCGCACGTTCGGCCAGTTCCCGCAGCGGCTCCTCTGCCGCGTACATGTCCGTGATCCGGCGCTGGGCGAGCGCGCCCAGCGGGTCTTCGGCGGGCGCCGCCGGCGCGTCGGTCGGCCACCAGACGACGACGGGGGCGTCCGGCAGCAGCAGCGGCAGGATCACCGAGTCGGCGTGGTCGACGGCCTCGTCGTACAACCGGAGCAGCACGGTCTCACCGCTGCCGGCGTCGCCGCCGATACGGACCTCGGCATCGACGCGGGGATCGCTGCGGTGCCGGAGGCCACGGGCCGGCCGCTTGATGACGGCCAGGATCCGGGAGGGATGTTCACGCGAGGCCTCGGTCGCGGCCTTCACCGCGTCGTGTGCGTTCTCCTCGTCGGTGACGATGACGAAAGTGAGCACCATGCCGACAGCGGCGCTGCCGTTGGCCCTGCCCTCGGTCAATGCCTTGTTGATCCGGGCGGCCGTCGTGTACGTGAGGTCGGTGATCACGGCCTGCGCCACTTCCGTCCGTCTCGTGCGAGCATCTCCTCAGCCTCGCTGGGGCCCCAGCGGCCCGACGGGTACCGCGCGGGCCTGCCGTGCGTCTCCCAGTACTCCTCGATCGGGTCGAGGATCCGCCAGGACTCCTCGACCTCCTCGGTGCGCGGGAAGAGGTTGGCGTCGCCGAGCAGGACGTCGAGGATCAGGCGCTCGTACGCCTCGGGACTCTCCTCGGTGAAGGACTCGCCGTAGGCGAAGTCCATGGTCACGTCACGGATCTCCATCGAGGTGCCGGGCACCTTCGAACCGAATCGGGTGGTCATGCCCTCGTCGGGCTGCACTCGGATGACCAGCACGTTCGTGCCGAGTTCCGCGGTGGCGGTCGAGTCGAACGGCGAGTGCGGGGCACGCTGGAAGACCACCGCGATCTCCGTGACCCGGCGGCCCAGCCGCTTGCCGGTGCGCAGGTAGAACGGGACGCCCGCCCAACGGCGGTTGTCCACCTCCAGCTTGACGGCCGCGTACGTGTCGGTCCGCGACGCGGGATCGATGCCGTCTTCCTGGAGATAGCCGACGACCTTCTCGCCGCCCTGCCAGCCGGCCGTGTACTGGCCGAACACGGTGTGCTCGCCCAGTTCCTCCGGCAGCCGCACCGACTTCAGGACCTTGAGCTTCTCGGTGAGCAGCGCATCGGCGTCGAAAGCGATGGGCTCCTCCATGGCTGTCAGGGCGAGAAGCTGGAGGAGGTGGTTCTGGATGACGTCGCGAGCCGAGCCGATGCCGTCGTAGTAGCCGGCCCGGCCGCCGATGCCGATGTCCTCCGCCATCGTGATCTGCACGTGGTCGACGTACGACCGGTTCCAGATCGGCTCGTACATCTGGTTGGCGAAGCGCAGCGCCAGGATGTTCTGGACGGTCTCCTTGCCCAGGTAGTGGTCGATGCGGAACACCTGGTCCGGCTCGAACACGTCGTGGACGAGCGCGTTCAGCTCACGGGCGCTCCTCAGGTCCCGCCCGAAGGGCTTCTCGATCACCGCCCGCCGCCAGGAGCCATCGGGCGCGTCGGCCAGTCCGTGCTTCTTCAGCTGCCGGACGACCTTGGGGAAGAATTTCGGCGGCACGGACAGGTAGAAGGCGAAGTTGCCGCTGGTGCCCCGGGACTCGTCGAGGTCGTCGACGGTCTCCCGGAGCTTCTTGAACGCCTCGTCATCACCGAAGTCGCCCAGGACGAAACGCATGCCATCGGCGAGCTGCTGCCAGGTTTCCTCCCGGAACTCCGTACGGGCGTGTTCGCGCACCGAGTCGTGGACTGTCCGCGTGAAGTCCTCGTCCTCCCGGTCCCGCCGGGCGAAGCCGATGAGTGAGAAGCCCGGTGGCAGCAGCCCGCGGTTGGCGAGGTCGTACACGGCCGGCATCAGCTTCTTGCGGGACAGGTCACCGGTGACACCGAAGATGACCAGACCCGACGGGCCCGCGATACGCGGCAGCCGGCGGTCGGAGGCGGTGCGCAGAGGGTTCGTCCACCCGTCCGCCCCAGACGTCGGGGTTGTGTCCGACATCGCGTCAATCCCCTTTCGCGGCAAGGCGTTTCATATTAGATGATGCATCAACCGTTATCGATGCTCAATCTACATGACTGGGTGACACATCAACAAACCCCTCTACCCTTACACGCATGACTGAGGAACCAAGCCGGCTCACCCCGGCGGAGCAGCACGCCTGGCACAACTTCGTCCGGTTGCAGAGCAGGCTCATCGGCCGGCTCTTCCGCGATCTGCAGACCGAGTTCAACCTGTCCGCCGCCGACTACGCGGTTCTCCTCAATCTCACCGAGGTACCCGAGGGCCGGCTCCGCTTCCTGGACCTGGCCAGGGCGGTGGAATGGGAGAAGAGCCGCATGTCCCACCACATCGCCCGGATGACGAAACGCGGACTGGTGACTCGTGAGCCGTGCCCCGAGGACGGCCGCGGCGCGTTCGTGGTCGCCACCCCGGCCGGCCGGGAAGCGATCGTGGCGGCGGCCCCACTCCACGCCGGAGCTGTGCGCCGCCTGTTCATCACCCCCTTCACAGCACAGGAGCTGAACACGTTCAGCGAACTCTCGAAGCGCCTTCTGGAGCAGCTGGAAAAGGATTCACTCCAAGGCGGTCGAGGAGGCTTCCGCGGCAAGACAACCACCAGGATGGTTGATTAGTCAACCGAGGCTCATGGCGACGACCACGAGGCGCCGGCGCACCCGCCGGGCAGCGGAAAAGGGGCGCCCGGCGGACGTGCCGGAGGCTCCGACCCACCGGTCCCTGCTCGCTGCCAAGAACGCCCCGATCAATTCGGCGATGGCACCGACGGCCTCGCCGACCGCATCACGTTGTCCCCTTCGAGCGGCGACTGGCCGCGCTCCGGCCGGAGTAACCTCACTGCGCCCGGCGTTGGCGCTGGGGCTGGGGCTTGGAAAAGTTGGGCAAGGGCCTGTCCGCGTATGCGCCGCGCGCTGCGTTACTTGGCCGTGCGTCAGGTTCCGGTGTTTGTTGTTCCCTCAGGAATTTCGCTATCGCTTCATGTGCACTGCTTGCGGTTTCGTGGTTCTGAGGCACGCTGACCGGTGACGGCGACAGGCCCGCTCGTTCAGTCGGCGAGGTCGGCCTCGACCAGTCTCCGTAGTCTGTCGATCGCGTCACCGGTCGCTGGTTCGGATCCCCAAGTGTGAGGCCCACCTGGTCACCGCGGCCCCCCCGAGCCTCGGTGAGCGCCTCCCGTACCGCCTCCTTGACTGCTTCGGTGAGTTCGGTTTCGGAGGCTTTCTTCTGCGGCTGCGCTGAAGGGGCTTGTTCCTGTTCCTGTTCGCGCGCCCTCTTCTTCTCCGACCTCCGAGAGCTGAACGCGATCGCTCCGACGGCCAATCCAGTCAGGGCGACCCCTGCCACGACACCACCCCCGAACCCGAGTCCGGCCAAGACAGCTGCCCCGACCATCAGCCAGACCGCGAGCACCATGGCATTGTCCGAAGCCGCGGCTCGCCGGGCTGTCCGCCCCAGGGGCTTGAGTGCGGTTACCGCTCTCCCCAGCCGGGTGCTCCACCCCTTCTCTTCCTCTTTCCGATCAGGGTCGTCAACTCTGTCCGTATCGGACATGCGGTGCTCCTAAACCGACTTGCGGCAGGGTGGTCATGACGGGGCATCTTGAGCAACAACGGTGAGGGACCGTAGTCGGTTCAGATCCGGCGGAGTTGAACTGTTTCCCTCCGGTGTCCGTTGCGGTGTGCGCAGAGCTGCCGTGGCGCGTGGGCCGTGCCCGTGCGAGGCCGCGCGCCGACACCGTAAGGAAGGTATGGACATGAACAGAGGTGACGAAGCCGGCGGCCCGGGGCCCGAGCCGCCCGCCCACTTCTCGGTAGTCATCTTCGGCGACGGTTCCGCCGCCATCGACGGCGATCCGGTGACTGTGGTGCCGGGCGAGCCGCTCGATGTCGCGATCCTCGACATGCTGCACGGATACGCGCGCGGCCTGAACGCTCCGGTGACGGGAGCCATCTCCGACCCGTCGGCGGGTTATACGGCGATCGTGGAGGTCGCGCCGGACGGGTCCAGCAAGCTGCTGGAGCAGCGTGAGAAGGAGGAGGACGACGAGGAGGACGCGGAGAAGGGGCCGGTCGCGGCCGGCGGCTCCGGCGAGCGCGCCCGGCAGCAACGGGAGCCTGTCGAGCCGTTCGAGTCCGGCAGGCCGCGGGCCGAGACCGAGACCGAGGCCGGAACCCCGGACACCGGTCGCGAGGCGAAGACGAACGCGCTGCCGGAGCCGCCCGCGAGGCCACGGCCCACGCCTTCTCCCGCTCTTCGCGCGGTGCCGGGAGGGGAGTCCGCCCGGCCGAGGAAGCAGTCCCAGTCGGACGAGGAGTACGAGCGGCCGGGGCTGTTCCAGCGGCCCCTGTTCATCGGCGGAGTGGCCGCCGCCGTCGCGGTACTGGTCGTCGGCTCGCTGGTGGCGCTGGGCAGTGGCACGGGATCGGGAGGGGCCGAGGGGAAGAATCAGGCGGCCGGTTCCGGTCAGGAGGCGAGCAATTCCCCGATGACGTTCCGGCCACCGGGCTACTCGCGCCCCAGCAGCCCGGTGCCTTCGGTTTCGGCGTCGCCTTCGGTCACGAAGTCGCCGTCGCCGTCGCCGTCGTCCTCCAAGACGAAGCCCGCCCCTCCCAAGCCGAAACCGAAGCCGAAGCCCGCGGAGCCGGAGCCCGAGCCGACGCCGACGAAGCCCAGGGCGACCGGCCCCAAGTTCCCCACCGGTCCGCTCCTGATCAAGAATGAGAAGTTCGGCACCTGCGTCGATCTTCCCGGCCGGGGCGAGGGCAAGCAGCACGGCAGGGTCCAGGACGCTCGCCCGTGCGACCCGACGAGCGCCGACAACCAGCAATGGACCCTGAAGCGGACCCACAAGGGCCGCGGCACCGGCGGCGCCGACCTGTACCTGATCCGCAACGTCAAGGACGGCCGCTGTCTGGACCTGTACGACGACGACCCCGCCCCGGTCTCGATGCGGGTGAACGAGTTCAGGTGCAAGGCGACCCTTGCGGACAACATGCTCTGGTGGTTCCACAAGCGCCCCAACGGCACGTACTGGATCCGCAACCAGATGAGCGGCGACATGTGTCTCGACATATCGCGGACGGAGAAGGAGAAGCCCGCGAACGCCAGTCTCACGATCTACCCCTGCGACGACCGCGACGACCACCAGTGGCGGTTCGTGAAGAGCTGACGCTCCTCCCGGCGTACTGCTAGTTCGGGCCCCTGCCCCGGTCGGGGCCGAACGGGTCGACGGCATCGACGGGGGGCTTCTCCTTCGACCGGTGGTTGCCGGGTTTGCAGCCGGCGAAGGGGCCCGACGGATCTCGCAGTGACTGCATGACCGGCCCCAGGTGGTCCCGGTGCCAGTTGGCGGGTCCGGACATCCCGGAGCCGGGGCCGGTCAGATCCGCCCAGGCGAGCCACAGGCCGTGGAGCTGGGCCACCGCTTCCTGGTGCTCCCACCAACGGGAGCACCAGGGGGCGGCGGAGGTGACCTCCCTGCCGTAGACCGGCAGCAGCACATGGTGGGCCCACAGCGTCAACTGGCGCAGATTCTTGGCGTACTCGGGCCCCTCCAGATAGAGGATGAACCGGGGTGCGGAGGGGGGCGGTTTCTCGGAGGTGTCCTCCGAGGGTGTTTGAGCCTCTTGTCCGGCGTCAGCGGTGTCGACCGTCATCGTGTTCCCTTCCCATGCGCATCTGGACGAATTGTTGGGGAGGTTGTGGCATGTGCGGACCGTGCCTGCCCCGGGGAGCACAACGCACACAGGACGTACGAGGTTCACCGAGCCTCGTCTCACGCGGTCACGCGATCACGCGGCACACGTGCGGTCGTTCAGGCGGCAGAGCCTGTCCCTCATGGCCTCGGCGTCCGGGTGATCGAAGTTCTCCCAGATGGCCAATGCCTTCAGCCAGCTGGTGCGAGCCGCCTCGGGCTCGCCCGTGGCCAGTTGGACATCGCCGAGATTGCTCAGGGTGTAGCCCTCGCCCGTCTCGTTGGCGACGTCCCGATGTGCGTCGAGCGCCCGGCCGTAGTGCTCGACGGCATCGTCGTAGCGACGGAGCTGGTGATCGATCGTACCGAGGATGTCGAGCACCACACCCTCGACCCAGCGATTGTCGATGGTCCGCAGGACGGTCAGCGACTGCTCCAGGCAGTCCTTGGCCTCGTCGAACCGGCCCAGTTGCTGGTAGGCGTCGCCCAGATTGGCCAAGGCGATCGCCTGCCCCCAGGAGTAGCCGACGAGTTGGGACATGACGAGCGCTCGCCGGCTGTACTCGACGGCCTTGTCGGGTCTGCCGCTGTTCAGGTAGATGTTGCCCAGATTCGCGACGGCGTGCATCCTGCCGTGCCTGTCCCCCAGTTCGCGGCGGAGGACCATCTCCTGCCGGTAGTACGCGATGCTTTCGTCGAAACGGCGGAACTGCGCCAGAGCGCCGGCCACGTCCCCGAGGGACTGGGCCTCGCCTCTGCGGTCGTGGGCCGCGCGGGCTGCCGCGAGAGCTGTCCGGGAGGTGTCCAGCCAGTCCTGGAGATGGCTGCGGAGATAGAAGAATCCCCACAGACCGGCGGCGAGTTTCCAGGCGATGTCGGATCTGCCGGACGCGGCGGCCTGGTGCACGGCGGCGACGAGGTTGGCGCGCTCGGTCTCGCACCAGTGCAGAGCCTGGTCGTGAGCCGTGAACGCCAGGGGGCGGCAGTCGGCAGGCGCCGGTTCCAGGAGAATGCGTCGGCGGTGCGGGGCGAGGAAGGGATACGCCGCGTCCACGGTGTGCAGGTACCAGCCGAGGAGCCGATCCACCGCCCGGTCGCGCTCCTCCTGTGACTCGTCGGTGTCGACTCGTTCGCGGGAGTAGACGCGCAGGAGGTCGTGCACGGTGTAGCGGCCGGGCAGATGCTCGATGAGCAGGTGCGCGTGGGAGAGTTCGGCGAGCAGGCCGCGGGTCTCCCGCAGGGTGAGGCCCGCAAGGGTGGCCGCGGCGGGTGCGGAGATGTCCGGGCCGGTGTGGAGGCCCAGGAGGCGGAACAGTCGCGAGGCCGGGACGGACAGGGCGTCGTACGACCACGAGAACACCGCTCGTACATCGGTGCTGAGATCACCGCTCACGAAGGCGTCGAGACTTCCCTGGGTGTCGTGCAGCTCGTCGGCGATGGCGCTGAGTGGGAAGCCGGGATTGATCGCCGCGCGGGCGGCGACAACGGAGAGTGCCAGAGGTAGCCGAGCGGCGTGTGTGACGATTTCGTCCACCGCGAGTGGCTGTGCGCCCACTCGCTCGTCGCCGAGTCGGAGCCTCAGGAAGTCGCGTGCGGCTGCGGGGGTCAACTGCTGCAGAGTGAGCGGCTGCGCTCCCTCATTGACCATCAGGCTGGTGAGTTGGTTGCGGCTGGTGACGATGACGAGGCAGGTGGGAGAGCCGGGCAGCAGCGGCCGGACGTGTTCGACGTCGCGTGCGTTGTCGAGAAGGATCAGCATTCGCCGGTCCGCCAGCAGAGTGCGGTACAGCGAGGCCTGGGCCTCGGGTTGCGTGGGGATGCGCTGTGAGGGGACGCCGAGGGCGTCGAGAAAGATCCGGACGGCGTCCTCCGGCGTCACGATCGAACCGGTCGCGTCGAAACCGCGCAGGTTGATGAAGAGCTGTCCGTCGGGAAACCCGTCGGCGATCTCATGAGCCAGATGGACGGCCAGAGTTGTTTTGCCGATTCCTGCCATGCCGGTCACGACGCCGATGGTCATCGCCTCCGAGTGGCCGCCGTCCTTCGGCAACAGCGCACGCGCCTGGTCGAGTTCGGTCTGCCTACCGGCGAACGTAGCCAAGTCGGCCGGGAGTTGGGCGGGCCGGCAGATCCGCGCGCCAGCGGCGGGTACTTGATCGACCTCTTGTCGCGGGGGCGGAGAGTACTCAAGTGACGCGTCGGCCGTCAGAATGCTGTGGTGCAGTTCCCTCAGTGCGGCGCCGGGTTCGATGCCCAACTCAGCCACGAGGGTGCTTCGTATCTTGCGATAGCACGCCAGCGCATCCGCCTGACGCCCCGATCGGTACAAGGCGAGCATAAGCAGCTGCGACAGCCGCTCCCGCAGCGGATGCTGGCTGGTCAGAGCGTAGAGCTCGCGAACAATCGTCTCGTGTCGCCCGAGCCGGACATCGATGTCAAAGCGGGCCTCAAGGGTGCTCAGTCGGACTTCGCTCAGTCTGAAGCGCTCGGCCTCGGCGAGCGGGCCCGCCAGCCCGGCCAGGGGAGTTTCATGCCACCCGTCGAGTGCGGCGTGCAACAGCGTTGACGCGGCGGACAACTCGCCCGCAGTGCGCAACTTCGTGCCCTGTGCGACCCGCCGCTCGAACACGCCCAGATCCAGGGCCTCTTCAGGGACGCGGGCCAGATATCCGTCAGTGGCCGAGACGATCACAGCCCGGGACTCGGAAACCCGATCGGGCTCCAGGATCTTGCGCAGCCGGGACACGTAGGTTCGCAGAACGGGTACGGCCGCCGCCGGCGGATCCTCACCCCAGACGGCGTGGACGATCTCGGCGGTGGTGACCAGGCGCCCACGCCGTAACAACAGCGCCGCCAGTACCACCCGCTGCTGAGGCGAACCGAGCGACAGCTCCTCGTCCCCACGCCATGCCCGGACCGGCCCCAACACGGCGAAACGCAGGGGGACTTCGTAGGCTGTGTCCACCCCTCGACTATACAAAGATTGGCTGTGGTTCCCGGCCGAGGCTTGTGGAGGGCGGAGGCTCGACACGCCACCCGAGGTGGATGCCGACGAGCATGCCGGTGGGCGTGAACGACGTCCGATGTCCTTGGCACGAAGACCTCCGCGCGGTGTGTTCCTGGACAGTTCCACCGCATCGGAGGTCTTCGCCGTGCTCAAGGCCCGCATACGCCGGCGATGTTCGCGATCAGCGCACCCAACGCGCCTGCGGGCCGACGAGGGTCAGCCCGCGGCGCGGAAGGTGTTGCCGCTCGCGTTCGACGCGGGGCCGTTGTAGAGGCCCGTCGGACTCGTCTGCGTGGTGAGGGCGAACCACGCGAAGCGATCGACGTAGTCCAGCCGTCCGAGCGCGTCCGTCGATATCTTGATGAAGGCGGTCTGTTCCTGCTCGCTGGGGTATCGAGGAGCGCCCTGGGTGAAGTCGATGAGGGCGTACTCGGTCAGCCAGACCGGCTTGTTGTAACGCTTGTGAACGCGCTCCAGATAGGCGGCCAGTTGGTAGGTGGCCCGCGAGCTGAAGTCGGAGCCGTACCAGTGCACCGGGATGAAGTCGACGCGCAGGCCCCGCTCCTCGGCTCCCTTCATGAAGCGGTCCAGCCAGCCGCCGGGCTTGTCGGCGTCGGTGGAGACCGCCGGGGCACCCAGGTTCAGGCCGGTCTTCTCCAACTGGGGCCAGAGATCAAGTGCTTGCTCGGGAGTCATGTTGGCCTGGTCGGCCCTGTCGGGTTCGTTGAAGCCGAGGAGGTTCTTCCCCTCCCGGGCGGCGTTGCCCAGTTCTGTCTCGTTGACGGAGCCGGGGCCCCAGATCGACGGGACGTACTCGACGCCCTCCGGCTTCGCGACGTCGCCGGTGGAGGAGGTCCAGTTGTGGTACCAGGTCGCGCCGGAGTCGGCCAGCGCCTGGGCGACCCCGTCACCGGGGTTGAGCGCCACACCCTTGCCGGCTGCCTCCGCGCCGTTGGCCTTGGGCTTGGACTTGGGCACGGGCCTGGGCTTGGGGGGAGTGGGCCTGTGGGCGGGACCGGTGCCGTGGAAGGTGACGGTCAGTCCGCTGCACTCGCCGCACTGGCGTACGACCTGGTTGCCCGGCTCGGTGTCGTGCTTGGACCATGAGTAGGCGGAGGGGACCTTCTTGGCGATCGCGTCGCTGTAGGCGGTCTTCGCGTCGCGGTTCGGGTTGACGCACACCAGTGGCCTGCCCGATACCTGGTCCTTGGTCAGGTTCTCGGGCGGGCAGGCGGAGAGCAGATCGGTGGGGCAGCCCACCGAGGCGCACGGTCCGCCGTTCTCGGGCGGCGGCACTCCGTCCGGGGTGATGGTGATCGGTACCGAGACGGCGTTGACGTAGCTGACGTTGTACCAAGGTGCCAGGGGGTCGGCCGAATCGAAGTTGAACTCGGCCAGACTGGCGGGCTGTTCACCGGTCGAACAGCGGTCGGCGAACGGTCCGCAGTCGGCCACGGCGCAGTGGAAGGTGCTGCCCGACTCTCCGGTGCAGCCCTGCCGCGCGAAGAACTTGCCGCGCCAGTGCCCGGGGCCCGAGTGTTCGGGCATGGTGATGGTGGCGGACTCGCCAGGATCCAGTGTCGGAAGTCCCGTCGGCGTGGGAGAGCCGTCGGCGTTGACCGCGGCGCCGACCCAGATACGGCTGTCTGTCTCGTTCCGCAGGGTGACGGTGCGTTCGGCGTCCGCCGCCGCTTCGGACACCCGGTCCTGGCGGTCGCCGGGCGAGCCCTGGAAAGCCGACGAGGTCACGGCCGAGACGGCGACGACCAGCAGGAGAGCAAAGAGAAGTGGTCGAAAATTTCGAAATGATCTCACGCGCATGGAACATGCCCTTCGACTGGGGAATCGACTGCGCACACACGACGGATGCGTGCGGCTATCGGTTCACCACATGCCCGAGCGAGATCCGGCCCGTCGGGTGTGCCGGCCGCCTTGGTCGTGTTGGCGTCCGCCACGTCGATACATTCGGTTCCGACGGCGCGCTCAGGCGGGTTGTCGGCTGGTCGCGAAGTACGCGGCGAAACCGATCAGGCACACACCCGTCGTGCGCTGGATGACGCGGTCGACCCGCGCCGACACGAAGGCACGCCGTAGTTGCGCACCCACCACCGCGTAGCCGACCGCGACGGCGAACTCCACCGCCAGGTAGGCCACGCCGACCGTCAGGAGACCCGCGGTGAGTGGTCCCGGGCCGGACACGAACTGGGGCAGCAGCGCGGCGAACAGCAGCACGGCCTTGGGATTGGTGCCGGCCACGACGAACTCCTCACGGCTCAGCGCCCACACGCCGCGTGCCCCTGAGTCCGCGTGCGTACGCGCGTCGGCGGCGGCTCCCGGTGCCACGCGCCGCGACGACCGCAGGATCCGCACCCCGAGATACAGCAGGTAGACGACCCCGGTCCACTTGATGGCGGTGAACAACCGTTCGGACTGGAGAAGCAGCGTGCCGAGGCCGGCGCTGACCAGCACTATCATCACGGCGAACGCGGCCAGCCTGCCGCCTACGGCGACGAGCGCTACACGGGGCCCCTGCCGGTACGCGTTCCGTAGGCCCAGCAACTGATTGGCCCCCGGGATCACCGAGATGGTCAGGGATGCCAGCAGGAAGGCCGGCCAATCAATCGCCACGGAACGATCTCCTCAGACAGGGTGAAGACAGGAACGATGCCGGCCGGACTGTTGCCGATACGGCCGCCGACCGCACCTTCCCGCTGGGGCCGGTCAGAGGGCGTCGGGGTAACTGCCGTCTCCCAGATCGGGGTTCGGCAGCACGCCCGAGGGGTCCCGGACGGCGACCTTGCGTCCGTCCAGCCGCAGTCGGCGCAGCCCTTCGAGCGACATGCGACGGCCGACGTCGGAGAAGGAATGCACCCTGGTGACATCCAGAACCACATCGGCCGCGCCGTCAGAGTCGGCCATCAGGTCCAAGAGCTCCGAAGCGGCGGTGAGTTGGACGTTGCCCCGTAGGGCGAAGGTGACCGTGCCCGGTGACTCGCTCACGTCGACGGCATCGAGCCGCCCCTGATCGGAGGAGAACAGGTCCATCCCCATGTCCTTGGAAAGCCGCTCGAAGGCGCGGCGCCCTCTCTGGCTGTTGCCGTAGGAGTCCAGGCGCGGGGAGAAGGTTCCGATGCCCGCCCGGTCGGGCAGGACGCCGACGATGCCCCCGGCGACGCCGCTCTTGGCGGGGATGCCCACGCGGGTGAGCCAGTCGCCCGCCGCGTCGTACATCCCGGCCGCGGCCATCACGGCCATGACGTGCCGGGCGATGGCGGGGTCCATGATCCGTTCTCCGGTGACGGGCTGGATACCTCCGGTGGCGAGCGTCGCGGCCATCACGGAGAGGTCCCGGACGCTGACCAGGATCGAGCACTGGCGCGTATATCCCGCGACGACGGACTGCACGTCCCCGTCGAGAATGCCGTAGGTGCGCAGCATGTAGGCGAGTGCGAGGTTACGGTGCGCGGAGCCCAGCTCTGAAGCGCACACACGCTCGTCGACCCGCAGATCCCGGCCCGCGAGGCGGGAGAAGAACGTCACGGCACGCTCGACGCGCTCGTCCTGGCCGGCCTCCGCGCCGACCAGGAGCGAATGCACCGTGATGGCTCCGGCGTTGATCATGGGATTCTTGGGCCGGTGGGTTCCCCCTTCGAGGGAGAGCTCGTTGAAGGCCTCGCCGGACGGCTCGACCCCGACGGCGTCGAGGACGCGGTCGAGGCCACGGTCGATGATGGCGGCGGCGTAGGCGAACGGCTTGGAGATCGACTGGATGGAGAACTCCGTGTCGGCGTCGCCGGCGGCGTACGTGCGACCGAGCGTCGTGGTCAACGCGATGCCGAAGCGTTCCGGATCGGCATCGGCGAGCTCGGGGATGTAGTCGGCGTTGGCGCCGCTGGTGTCGTCACGCAGGCTGTCGAGCACTTCGTCCAGGTAGTCGGGCACCGGAGTCTTCATGAGGCAGGTCCTTCTGTCGCAAGGCTGGTGTTCGGAGCCCAGTAGCACGCCTGTCACCATTCGCCCGGCTACCCCCGCCCTCATTGAGGGCGGGGGTAGCCGTCGTCGCGGATCCAGGGTCCGTCCTTTGGATCAGGCCGGATCCAAACGACGGACCCTAGCCGAGGAAGGAACGCAGGGCTGAATTGACCTCGTCCGCATGCGTCCAGAGCAACCCGTGCGGGGCACCCTCGATCTCCACATACTGCGCCTTGGGCAATTCCTGCCGAAAACGGCGGGCGGTGGCGTCGATGGGCAGGATCTTGTCGGCCGTGCCGTGCAGGATCAGAGCCGGCTTGCCGCTGTCGCGAACCGCTTCGACGTCGGTGCGGAAGTCTTCGATCCACGCGGAGACGACCGCGTACGCCGCCACGGGGGCACTCGATATCGCCACGTTCCAGCTCGCGGTGACGGCTTCCTGGCTGATCCGGCTGCCGAGGTTCTCGTCAAGATCGTAGAAGTCCGAGAAGAACTGCGTGTACCAGGCGTACCGATCGCCTTTCGCCGCCGCCTCGATTCCGTCGAAGACCTCCTGCGGCACACCCTCGGGGTTGTCGTCCCGGGCGACGAGGAAGGGCTCCAGCGAGGCCAGGAACGCGAGCTTGGCGACCCTTTCGTGCCCGAATCGTGAGACGTAGCGGGCGACCTCGCCCGTACCCATCGAGAAGCCCACCAGGACGGCGTCGTGAAGGTCGAGCGTCTCCAGCACGGTGTTCAGGTCCGCGGCGAAGGTGTCGTAGTCGTAGCCGGAGTTCACCTTCGACGACTTGCCGAAGCCCCGGCGGTCGTAGGTGATGACGCGGTATCCGGCGGCCAGGAGATATCTCGTCTGGCGCTCCCAGCTGTGACCGTTCAGCGGATATCCGTGGATCAGGACGACCGGCTGGCCCTCGCCCTGATCCTCGTAGTAGAGCTCGACCGGCGTGCTGTTCTCATTTCCTACGGTGATGTATCCCATGTGCTTGTCGCTTTCTGGTCGCTGTGGGCGTCTCGCCGGCACACTCGTCCGGCCCGACGTTGACCGGCAAGACACTGTCGTTGTTCGCGGGACGTGGCGTCCCTACACGGGGAGGAGGACGAGCTTGCCGCCCAGGTGCCCCGACCGGCTGACCTCCAGTGCGGCCGTCACCTCGCCGAGGGGGTACGTCCGCTGGATCGGCACCCGCAGCCGCCCCGCCTCGATGAGGGCGAGGATGTCCCTGAGCGCTTGGGGCCCGCCCGCTCCCGGCTCGGTCAGGTGGATCTGGATACCGCTCCCGGCCGCGTCGAACGCCGCGAGGGAGAGGACACGCGCCGGGCCGCCGGCGAGTTCGATGGAGTCCGGGATCTCACCGCGGCCGGAGGCGTCGATGACCGCGTCGACTCCCTGCGGGGAGATGCCCCGTACGCGCTCGACCAGCCCCTTGCCGTACGTGACCGGTTCCGCGCCGAGGGAGCGGAGTTGCTCGTGGTTGCCCTCGCTCGCGGTGCCGATGACGCGCACGCCCCGGTCGACGGCGAGCTGCACGGCGAACGTGCCGACACCACCGGCGGCCGCGTGGACCAGGAGCGTCTCCCCCTGGGCCACCTTGAGCTTGTTCAGCACCTCCCAGGCGGTGATGCCCGTGCCCGCCAGGGTTCCGGCCACCTCCCACGGGACAGAGGCCGGCTTGGCGACCAGCGCCGCCGGGTCGGCGAGCGCGAACTGGGCGTAGGACGGGGTGATGGAGGCTCCCAGCACCTCGTCCCCCACGCTGAAGGCCGTCACGCCTTCCCCCACCTGCTCGACCACACCGGCCACGTCGGACCCGAGACCACCCGGGAGGTCGAGAGGCATCACCTGGCTCATGTACCCGTGCAGGATCTTCCAGTCGATCGGGTTGACACCCGCGGCCCGCACCGCGAGCCGTACCTGGCCGGGGCCGGCGGTGGGCGGCGGGACATCGACGACCCGCAGCACGTCGGTGCTGCCGTACTCGGAGAACCGCACTGCGAGGGACATCTGCTCGGCTCCTGGCTCCTGTTGGGCATGTACGTGTGAGAGGGGAGGGTCAGCCCTGCGGTGTCCGGCCGCAGGGCCCCGCGTGGTCGCAGTACGGCTGAAGACGGCTCTGTCCGCACCCGCACAGGAGGGCCCTGGTCTCGGCCCGCGGGCCCTCCGGCGTCCCCACGCTCAACTCGCCGCGGACGACCAGCTGTCCGACGGAGTTGCGTGTGATCCGCGTGGGCCGGTCCGGGGTCTCCGCCTCGCCGTCCACGAGTTCGTACCGCAGCGCACCCGACGGACAGCGACGCACCACTTCGGCCAGGCGCTCGGCCTCGGCACCGTCGGGCCGGATCCACGGCCGCTCGCCCGGATCGAAGACCTCCGGCAGGCCGTTCACGCACTCGGCGGCGTGCAAGCACCGCCTGGCCTCGAAGGTCACGGTGATCGACCGGCCCTCGTACGCCTTCTTCTCGGTTCCGCCGCTCATGCCGGCCTCCGTCACTGCCGTACCCGGCTGTTCAGTCGCTGACCTTGCTGCGGGACTGGTACAGCAGGTCCTGGTAGTCGGGGTGCCGGGCGATCCACCCGGCGAAGAACGGACAGGTGGCCAGCACCCGCAGGTTCGCGGCCCGTGCCTCGTCGAGGGCGGTGCGGGCCAGTGCTGACCCGACTCCCCTGCCCTCGTACTCCGGCGAGACCTCGGTGTGTACGAACGCGATCAGTTCCGTGGTGCGGATGTACTCCGCGACGCCCGCGACCTCGGCCTTTCCGTCGACCCGGGCCTCGTACCGCTTGGCTCCGGGAGCGTCGCTCACTTCCACTGCCATGTGTCCTCCCTCAAGTCCTCCGCAGTCCTCCGCGTGAGTCTCGTTGCACAGTAACCCAATCCGGTTGACGCATCAACTTGCTCATGCCGCATCCGGCACCCTGAGGACTTGGGCGAATGGGCAACGGGCCGCCGGAATGTCCGGCGACCCGTTGCCGCAGGGCCGCGGCTGCCCTCAGTCACTCGTCGGTGAGAGCCTCCGCGTAGGGGAAGACGAGCTCTCCGGAGGACGATTCCGGCGGTGACACGACGATCTGCCGTGACCCGTTCCGGAATTGACCGACGTCGTGGCCGGTGATGCCCTGGAACTGGACCTGAAGAACGCGCGGCTGCGACCACTCGCCCTTGACCCCGAACCTGACATCGCCCATGACGGTCGGGAAGGTCTTCTCCCGTGCGTACGCCGAGAGGCTCGCGTCGTCGAAACCGCCGGTCGCTTCGACGGCCTGGGCGACCACCTGCATCTGGGCGTAGGCGAGTGGCACCATGTAGTGCCCCAGGAGGTCGACGCCGGCTTCGCCGGCCCGTTCCTGGTACGTGCTCAGCAGGTCCCGAACGCCCGGGAACATCATTTTGGGCACCGGCGCCCAGTACTCGTAGTTCACGAAACCGTTGAGCGACGGGCCGAGCTTCGTCCTCACCGCGGTGTTCTGCGGGCCGATCATGGCACCGCCGACCATCTTCGGCCGGTAGTGGTGCGACCGGATGGTTCGTACCAGCCCGACCGAGTCGGCCAGGTAGGAACAGAGGAACAACAGATCACTGCCGCTTTCGGCGACCGCGTCGACAACGGGCGCGAAATCCCGGGTCGACAGCGGGTAGGTGGCCTCGTGGACCACCTTGATGCCGTACTTCTCCGCATTGGCCTTGGCGCCGAGAATGGGATTGCGCGAGAACTCGGCGTCGGCGGAGACGAGCGCCACGGTTTCCGGCCGGGGATTCTGCTCCGCGGCGAGAGCGAAGAACCCTTCGGTGAGTGCGGCATTCGGGTCCGGCCCGGTGGGGATCATGGCGAAGTAGTTCGGATAGAGGAGCGCGTTGTTGACGCCAAGGCCCATGAGCCCGACGAAGAAGCGCTCCCGCTCCACCATCAACGGCATGGCCGGCAACAGGGTGTTGGTGCCGTAACCACCGATGACGAGATCCACCTTGTCCTCGTCGATCAGCCGCTCGTAGATCCCGGGGACAAGGTCGGCGTCCCCTTGGTCGTCGTAGCGGACGAACTCGACAGGACGGCCGAGCAGTCCACCGCGAGCGTTGACGTCCGCGCGCCAGATCTCATGGGCGAGACGCGCCGACCGGCTGTTGTCCGCGAGGGAACCGGTCAGCGACAGGCAGTACCCGATACGAATGGGAGCCGGCGCGGTCAAAATGTCAGGCCTCGCTTCCGGTGGGCGTGGCCAGGAGCTGCTGCTCCCAGGCGTAGGCCACACCGCTGGCACCGCCGTGCTGCGCCATGACCTCGACGATGCCCGGCACGGTCTTCTCACGGGCCCAGTCGCGCTGCCACTCGGACATCACGGCAAGCCAGGTGATCGGGGTCACGCCCGCCTGGATCATCCGCCGCACCGCCATGTCGTGGGCCTCCTTCGAGGCACCGCCCGACGCGTCGGTGACGACGAAGACATCGAAGCCCTCGCCCGCCGCCTGTATCGCCGGCATGGCCACACAGACCTCCGTCCAGAGGCCGGCGATGATCAGCTTCTTGCGTCCTGTCGCCTTGACGGCATCCACGACGCGCTCGTCCTGCCAGGTGTTGACGAAGGTCCTGTTGATCGGCTTCTGCTCCGGGAACACATCCTGCAGGCCCTGGAGAAGAAGGCCACCGCGCTCCTCCAGAACGGTCGTCAGAATGGTCGGGACGTCGAACGCCTTGGCGGCCTTGGCGAGCCCGACGGCGTTGTTGATGACCATCGTCGGTTCGTGGCTGTGCAGGTTGGCGACCTGGAACGCCTGGTGGTCGATCAGTACGACAACGCTCTCCTCGGGCGTCAGCAGCGCGTTGAGTCCGGCCTTGTTCTCAGTGCTCATGGGATTCCCTTGCTTGAACTTCGCGTCCACGGGCCCCGGGCAGCGCACCGAGATCTCGATGCCGACAGTCAGCCGACCACGGGCTGACGCCCGCCTGGTGACCCCAAACCATTTGGTTGACGCGTCACCCACATTAAGTGTGGGCCATTGACACGTCAACCAGCCCCGGGAGGAGTGGATCTGACGGTGAATCCGACAATCAGCGGACGAAGACCGACCAGACCATGCGGATCGGGCGCAGCGGGGAGATGAAGCGCAGTCCGTGCCGGGTGGCGGCCGGTTCGGTGGTGAGCGCGAGGTCGTAGCGGCGCTCGGCCACGGCCTGGGCCGCCTGGCTGGTGGAGTCCGCGGTGGCCACTTCGGGCAACTGGTAGGGAGCGGGCAGTAGTTGGTCGACCAACGGTCGCGGCGATGGGTGCGTCACCACGCTCGGGCGACTGGGCAGCGGACCGCTGTCGGCACGCCGGGCGATGCCGTACAGCGGGGTGTCCATGACGAAGACGCCGGCCAGCGCGATGTCGTCGGCCATGTAGAAGTGGTGGATGTCCCGGTAGGCGTTGGCGACGACCACATGGCTGACGGTGCCGGCCTTCAGGTCCTCCAGGGCCTGTTCGTAGGTCGCCCTGAGCACGATCGGCGGCCCGTCGGGTAAACGGCTCCGCAGCAGCAAGGCGGCCTGCTCGCTGCTCGTGCCCTCGGGGCCGAGCGTTCCGATGGCCAGGGGCTCTGCCGGTGCGGGCCGGATGTCGATCCAGCCCAGCTCGACGGTCATGCGTCACTCCTCGATGTCGGCGACGACCCAGGTGCTGATGGCACGCCACAGCGCCGCGGATTCCTGGTGGAAGGGGTGGTCCTGGTAGCCGCGCAGGGTGTCCTGGTCGGGCAGCAGACCGATGGCGGCGAAGTCGTAGGCGATCGGACGGTCGGAGGTGTTGCGGCCCACCTGCCAGTGCAGGAGACCGGGCACCCGCTCGCCGACGAGCCGCGAGGACTGCTCGGCCGCGAGGGCCGCGGGATTCTGCCAGTCGAAGCCTGGCTTGAATTTGAACAGCACAATGTGTCTGATCATTTGCATCCTTCTCGGGTCGAATGGTCGCCGAATCACCCGTGCGACGGCATGCGGGCAGGCCGAAGGGAAGGGCCGGCGATCAGGCGGAACGACCGGGCCCGCGAAGATCCGGGGGCGGGGTTTAGGACTCGGCCGTCACGAAGGCGGTCAGGCGGTCGAGTCCCTCGTCGATCGACGCGTCGTCGAGGAGGCTGAAGGACAGCCGAATCTGGTGTGAGGAAGCCATGCCGGTGTGGAAATGGTGCATGGGGGTCCAGATGACCCCGTGGTCGCGCGCCGATCGGCGCAGCGAACGGTCGTCCACGGCGAACGGCACCGTCAGGACGACGAAGAACCCGCCGGCCGGGGTGTTCCACGTCACCGGGCCACCCTCGGCGAAGCGGGCGGCGAGGCCGGCCAGCACATGCCGCAGGTTGGCGCGGTAGACCTCGATCTCGCGCTTGTTCGCGGCGAGCATGCTGCACCCGTGGCGCAGAAGCTTGCCGCCGATGACGGCCTGGGCGACAGGTGAGGTGTTGAGAGTGACGTTGCTCTTGATCAGCGACAACTGGTCCGCGAGCGTGCCCGCTTGGCGGCCGTCCCTGATGACGGGCTGGTCGGCCACGACGAAGCCGACGCGGGCGCCGGGCAGGCCGGTCTTGGCGAAGGAGCCGACGTGTACGACCTGGTGCCGTGTGTCGAGCGCCTTGAGGGTCGGCGGCCGGGTGGCGGGGTCGGCTTGGAAGAGGCCGTAGGGGTTGTCCTCGATGATCAGCAGATCGAGATCGGCCGCCAGGTCGAGCAGGGCGGTCCGGGTGGCCAGGTCCAGGCTCACCCCGGTGGGGTTGGCGAAGTCGGGCACGAGGTAGAGGGCGCGCGGCCGTTGTCCGCGGGCGCGGGCCGCTGCCACCTGACGCTTGAGGTCGGCGAGGTCGAGGCCGCCGTCTCCGTCCCCGACACCCAGCACGGGCATGTCCAACAGGCGTGCGGCGCCCGTCAGTCCGAAGTAGGTGGGCGTGACGGCGAGGACGACGTCCTGCGGGGAGGCGCGCAGGGCCCGCAGCGTCAGGAACATCGCCTCCTGGCTGCCGACGGTCACCACGACCGCTTCGGGGTCGACGGTGATGCCCTCATCGATCTCAAGGTAGCGGGCGACCAGGTCGTGGATGACGCCCTTCGTCCGTCCGTACTGGAACAGGGTTCTGCGGGCCTCCTCGTCCGTCAGCCCCACCACCTCGGTGAGGTGTGTGACGAAGGTGGCCAGATAGCCATAGAGTTGCTCGACCCGGAAGAACTCCTCGTAGGGCCGGCCGGCGGCGAAGGACACCGCCTGCGGGTGGTCCGATGCGATGTCGTTCAGCAGATTCATGGAAAGCAGGACGGGATCGTCCAGCGAGGGATGGAGTTGTGCGATGGATAATTCGACCACTTGTCAGTTCTCCGTCTCCGCGGATTCGAGGGTCGGGATCGTGCACGACACCATGTGGGCACCACACTGTGCGAGCTGGTCCTGTGACGACCGGACAGCTCTGAGGGTCAACACCAGCCTGCGACAGTTGTGTTGGGTGTCTGTTGTGTCAGGTATCTGTTGGGTTAGGTATCTGTTGGGTCAGGCGTCTGTCTGGTCGAGCACTTCAACAACACGCGCGCTGATCCTGCCGAGGGCGGCGGTATCGGATGCGCCCAGGTTGTCGAAGAGGACGTCTCGGATTTCCGCGCGCTGCGCGCGCAGCACCCCTACCACCAGCAGCCGACCCCGTGAGGTCAGGGTGGCCTCGTAGGCACGTCGTCCCTCCGGTACACGTCCGCGGGTGACCAGACCCTGGCGTTCCAGGACCGTGAGCGTGTGGCTGACACGACTGGGTGAGAAGCGCAGCTCGCCGGCGAGCGCTTTGAGGCCCATCGTCTGGTTCTCCGCGGCACTGAGAAGGACCAGCAGTTTGAAATGCCCGTGCGAGATGTTTCCGTCGCGCTGGGACTGTCGCTCCAGCGCGACTTCGAGGAGATGGGCCGCAAGCACCAGGTCATGCCAGAGCGTGGCCCGGTCGAGGTCGTCATCACGTCGCGTCGTCACGGTGTTCATCCTTGCGCCGGCGGCCTGGGATGTCGACCTGCCCGTCCTCCAACTGATTTGAAGTATCAAGTCAGAGCGGCGTTCACGCAAGCGTTTGAGACGCAGAGCACACGATGGCCGGCGATGGCGCTCTCGATCGACCAGTGACCAGTGACCCACGCACCCTCCGGCACCTGAGTGTGTTCCGCGCCTCAGAAGGCTTGTGCAAACACACATTCTGAGTTGAAACTTCAACTCGACATCGAGGTTGTGATCGACGATCTGAAAGGACAGGCCGTGACCAAACAACTGACGGGCCACAGCTACCACTTCGACCTCGGCGATCTGAAGGTGCGCTTCACCTTCGATTCGCTCACCCAGGGCAGCTTCGTCGTGGAGCAGGGCGCGGGGCTCGCCCCCGACGGTCACGCCGAAACGGTGGCCCTGAACCTGCATGAGATCCGCGAAGGCGTCTATCTGAACTCCTGGACCGAGGCGAGCGGGGCCACGGTGACCCATCTGGAGGACTTCGAGAACGGGACGTTGTACTCCAACGTGACCGTCGACGGCAAGCTCTACCACCTCACCGGAACGATCAAGGAGGCCTGACCATGGCCCAGCACGCCGCCACGCAGGACGATCAGGCGAACCGCAACATCGACATCGTGCTCACCGCGATGCGGGAGTTGTTCGCCGAGAAGGACCTCACCGCGATAGACCGGTACTGGGCCGAGCCGTACATCCAGCACAGCCCGCAGATGCCCAACGGGCTCGACACCCTGCGCAACGCCGTTCCGCACCTGGAGGGTTTCTCCTGGGAGCCGCAGCGGATCGCCGCCCAAGGCGATCTGGTCTTCACCCACAGCATCGTCCACGGCTGGGCCCCGAACCCCGTGGCCATCGCCGACATCTACCGGCTGGACAACGGACGCATCGTGGAGCACTGGGACGTCGTCCAGGACATCGTCGCCCCTGAAGACTCCGCCAACGGCAACGCGATGGTGTAGACCCGGCAGGTCGACATCCCGGGCCGCCGGCGCAAGGACAAACACCGGTTACGCGCCCGGCCCCACCCGTCCCAAAGAATGGAGACCGGTCATGTCGGTCAACAAGGAAACCGCGCGCAAGGCCATGGTGGAACTACTCAACCAGCGGGACCTGACGGCATTGGACCGACACTTCGCCGAGAACTACATCCAGCACAACCCGGTGATCGCCGAGGGCCTTGACGGCCTTCGGGCAATCGTGCCAACTCTCCCCGACGACTTCAGCTACACCATGCTGCGAACGTTCGAGGACGGCGACCACGTCATCGCGCTCGCCAAAGTCAGCGGCTTCCTTCCCGAAGGCGACGCCGCTGTGGCAGACGTCTTCCGTTTCGAGAACGGCCGCATAGCCGAGCACTGGGACATCCTTCAGCCGTACGTGCCGGACGACCGGACCGCCAGTGGGAATCCAATGCTCTGAGCTGATTTCGCAGCTCGGCGAGGACGGCGGATCCCCCACGTCGAAGACGAGGGCTGTCTGCTCTACGCGCTGCACGAGGGCGACGACCGCCTCGTCGAGATCGAGAAGTGGTCCAGCGCCGAGGCGCTGGACGCGCACCTCAAAGGGCCCGCGGTAGCCCAACTTCTGCGGGAGACCGAGGGAAAGATCGTCGGCGAGCTGGACGGACAGGTCCTGCGCCCCCACCCGGCCGGTACGCCGCAGCAGGGAGCGCTCTGACGCCGGAGGCTCCGATCGACGGGATGTCAGCGGGCCGCGGTGCGGTGGACGGTGGCGAGCGCCCGGTCCACGGCGGCGGACAGTGCGGTGTCGTCCTCATCGGTGCCGGCCCAGGCGACGTGCCCGTCGGGACGGATGAGGGCGGCGCGCACGGTGGCCCAGGCGGCCGGGGGCCCGTCGAGGGTCGCGGTGTGCACCGCGAGCCCCGGCCGCGTCCGGTCCGCCAGGACGCCGCCCGCCGTCAGGTCGAGCAGGAGGTAACTGTCCGGACGCAGGCGGGAGAACAGGTGGTTCTCGGAGCCGGTGAAGGCCAGGTCGGGCGCGCGGGTGCCGGTGAGCGGGTGGGCAGTTGGGTCCGGTGTGGGGTAGCTGACGGCGAGCGCGGTGAGACGTTCGGACAGGGCCTTGTTGAGTGCCGGCTGAGTGGCGATCATCCCGCTGAACAGGGAGCGCAGGTCGAGGCCTTCGGGTGTGAAGCCGGTCATCAGGGCGGTCTGGGCGCGGCTGTGTTCCACCAACTGGGCACCTATGGGGTGGCGTTCGGTGTGGTAGGTGTCAAGCAGGTGATCAGGGGCCCAACCGCGGAGGGTGGCGGCGAGTTTCCAGCCCAGGTTGTGCGCGTCCTGGATGCCGACGTTCATCCCGACGCCACCCGCCGGGAAGTGCTGGTGGGCGGCGTCACCGGCGAGCAGGACCCGGCCTCGCCGGTACTGGGCGGCCAGCCGGGTGGTATTGCCGAACCGGGAGAGCCAGACCGGGTCGCGCATCCCGAAGTCCTCGCCACTGATGGCGGCGGTCTTGGCCCGAAGCTCCTCCAGGGTGAGGTCGCCGGGCCATTGCGTCGTGAGGTTGTCGGGGCTGACACCGACCACGCGGTACCGCCCACCGGGCAGCGGCGCGACCATCACTCCACCGCGGAGCCCGAACGTGCTGAACCCGGGCCGCGGCGGGTTGTCGAGGGTGACGTCGCCCAGCCAGCCCAAGACGGTGGATGGCGTACCGACGAAGTCGATGCCGGCGGCGGTGCGTACGGTGCTGCGGGAGCCGTCGCAGCCGATGATGAACGCCGCCTGGAGTTCGTACGACCCGTCAGACCCGTCCGGGCGCTCCGGGCGGTCCGGCCCGTTCAGCCTGTCCACCTGAACGGTCACCGACTCCGCGTGCTCGCTGAACCCGGTGACGCGGTGACCGCGCACGATCGTGGCGCCGAGCGCGAGCGCGTGCTCCTCCAGCAGTTCCTCGGTGCGGGCCTGGGGCAGGGCGAGGGTGTACGGGAACGGGGTCTCCAGCGCACGGAAGTCGAGGCGGTCGTCGAGCATGGCGAAGTGGCCGCCCGGGATCGGCAAACCATCGGCGAGGAAGGGCTTGTGCACGCCGCGCGAGGCCAGGATCTCAAGGGTGCGCGGGTGGATGGTGAGGGCCTTGGAGCGCTGATCGATCTCCATACGCTCCTCGACGACGGTGACGGAAACCCCGCCCAGCCGCAGTTCGGCGGCGAGCCAGAGCCCGACCGGGCCCCCTCCGGCGATGACAACCCGCTGCTCCATGAACCATCCTAGGTCAGTGACCAATAACGTGGTGCACAGTAGACTAGGTCGGTGACCAATAAGCAAGTGCGTGAGGACCGCGCCCCGCGGCTGGATCCCGGAACGGTGATCCGTACCGGGCTGGAACTGCTGGACGAGAAGGGCCTGGCCGCCCTGTCCACCAGGGCGGTCGCCGACCGGCTCGGCGTACGGATGAACACGGTGCTGTGGCATGTGAAGACCAAGGCCCGGATGCTGGAGCTGATGGCGGACGCCGTCGTCGGCGAAGCCTCACTCGACGACCTTCCGGCCCCCTGGGACGAGCGCGTCCGCGAACTGGCCCGCCGCTACCGTCGCGCCCTGCTCGCCCGTCGCGACGGTGCCGCGCTCGTCGTCGGCACCTACGCCGCCGAACCACACACCCTGCGCTTCGCCGATACGCTGGTGGGCGCGCTGCTGGACGGCGGCCTGGACGAGCGTGAGACCGCCTGGACCACGTGGACGATCACCTACTTCGTCCTCGGGCTCACCCAGGAGGAACAAGCGGCGGCCGATCAGTCGCCGAACGGCCGCCTGGCGAACGCGGTCTCCGAGACGGCCCACCCGGCCCTCCATCGCGTCCTCGGTCATCTCGACGCGGAATCATTCGACGAGCGCTTCGAGTTCGGCCTGTCCGCGATCCTCGCGGGCGGCGACCAGTGAGTTGTGGGTGCGAACGCGGCTATTCCCCCTGCGGCGCCTCCGTGGAGCCGCCGATTGACGAGTCGGCGATATTGCCCTACCGTGTCGGTTGATGCATCAACCAGCTCTGCGCCCTCCCCGGTCAGTCGGGCTGCTTCTTCATATGCGCGAGGACGCGGTCCGAGATCCGGGCGAGCGTGTCGAGTTCTTCCTGGGTGAGGGCGTCGATGAACAGTCGGCGGACGTGTTCGACATGCAGGGGCGCGGCGTCCTCGATCGCCTTGTAGCCGGCCGGGGTGGCGACGATGAACGCTCCGCGTCCGTCGTCGGGACATTCCTCCCTCGCCACCAGTCCGCGCGTCGCCATCCGCCGGACCTGGTGGGACATTCGGCTCTTCTCCCACTCCACCAGCTTGGCCAGATCCAGGAAGCGCATCCGCCCGCCGCCCCTTTCGGTGAGACTCACCAACACGATGTAGTCGGCGGCGGACATGTGCGAGTCGGCCTGGATCAGGCGGGAGAGTCGTCCGATGAGCGTCTCCTGCATGCGGATGAAACTGTCCCAGGCGACCTTCTGCTCCGAGGTCAGCCAGCGAGGCGTTGCATTCATTGAGGGAGTGTAACGAAAACGTTGACAGCTCATCTATCCCGTTGACGTGGGCGATTCCTGTCGATGCCCGAAATATCCGGGGGGTGCGGCGGGTGTCGGCATCCGTGACGCGTCACGGCCGGGCGGTCGGGTTCGGGTCCTGCGTACGTTCGTCCAGGCGGCGGAGCCGCAGCCGGATCTCCTCGGCCTCCGGGTGGTCGAACTCCTCGAAGGCGGTGAGCGCCAGTCGCCAGGTGGTGTGGGCCGCCGCCGGGTCGCCCGCGGCCAGGTGGACATCACCGAGGTGGTAGAGGGTGTAGCCCTCGCCCCAGCGGTTGCCGACATCGCGGTGTGCGATGAGCGCTTGGCGGTAGTGGCCGATCGCGTCATCGCTGCGGTGGAGCCGGTGCTTGACGGTGCCGAGGGCGTCGAGGGTGAAGCCTTCGACGCAGCGGTTGCCGACGGCGCGCACGACGGTCAATGCCTGCTCCAGGCAGTCGGTGGCCTCGTCGAGCCGGTCGAGGCGCCGGTAGGCGTCGCCCAGGTTGGCCAGGACGACCCCCTCGCCCCAGACATCGCCGCAGGCCCGGAAGAGGGCCAGCGCGCGGCGGGTGTACTCGACGGCCTTCTCAAGGCTGCCCGCCTCCAGGTAGGTGTTGCCCACATTGGCCACGGCCTGGCACCTGCCGTGGGAGTCCCCGAACTCACGGCAGTGGGCCATCGCCTGCCGGAGGTGGTCCACCGCCTCGTCGAACCGGTGCATCGCCGTCAGCGCGGCGGCCACGTCGCCCAGGCTCCATCCCTCGCCCGTGCGGTCGCCCGCGGCGCGGGCGGCGTCGAGGGCGATCCGGGTGACGTCGAGCCAGTCGTGCAGATGTCGGCGGAGGTAGAAGAACCCCCACAAGCAGGCGGCCAGCCGCCAGGCGATACCCGCCCGGCCGGACTCGGCGGCCTGGTACACGGCGGCGACGAGGTTGGAGCGTTCGATCTCGCACCACTCCAGCGCCTGTTCGTACGCGGTGAAGGTCAAGGGGTGGCAGCCGGGGGGCAGCGGTTCGAGGGGGACCCGGCGCCGCCCCGGGCTGAGGTGGGCGTAGGCGGCGTCCGTGGTGTGCAGGTACCAGGACCACAGCCGCTCCAGAGCCCGGTCCCGCTCCCGCGGCGTCTCCTCGGCGACGACACGCTCGGCGGCGTAGACGCGCAGCAGGTCGTGCAGGACGTACCGACCCGGCGCGCGTGCGGTGAGCAGGTGGGCGCCGGTGAGCTCCACGAGCAGACGTTGGGTCTTCCGCGGGGAGAGCCCGGCCAGGGCCGCCGCGGCGGGCGCGGAGAGGTCGGGGCCGCAGTGCAGTCCCAGTAAGTTGAACAACTTGGCGGCCGGTGCGGACAGGGCTTCGTAGGACGACGAGAACACGGCGCGTATGTCCGTGGTGAGGTCGTCCCCGGTGAACGAGTCCAGGCTGCCCTGGTTGTCGCGCAGTTCCTGGGCGATGGCGTCGAGCGTGAACCCCGGGTAGGTGACCGCGCGGGCCGCGACGATGGCGAGGGCGAGCGGCAGCCGGGCGCAGCGCGTGATCAGCTCGTCCGCCGCCCGGGGCTCCGCCGCCAGCCGTGCGGAGCCGATGCGGCGCGCGAGGAAGTCGTGCGCCTCGGCGGGCGTCAGCGGGTCGAGCGTCAGCGGGTGTGCCCCGTCGTTGGCGACCAGGCCCGTCAGCTGGCTGCGGCTGGTGACGATGACCAGGCAGCCGGAGGAGCCCGGCAGCAGAGGGCGGATCTGCTCGGTGTTGCGGGCGTTGTCGAGGAGGATCAGCATCCGGCGGCCGGCGAGCAGGCTGCGGTAGAGCGCCGCTTGTGCGTCGAGGGAGGCGGGAAGGCTCTGCGCGGGTACGCCGAGCGCGTCGAGGAAGATACGGATGGCCTCCGCCGGCGGCATGGCTGAGCCGGTCGGATGGAGCCCGCGCAGGTTGATGTAGAGCTGGCCGTCGGGGTAGCGGTGGGCGATCCGGCGCGCCCAGTGCACGGCCAGGGTGCTCTTGCCGATGCCCGCCATGCCGCCGATCGCGCTGATCAGCAGCGTGGCCGGCCGCTCTCCGTCGTCGGGCAGCAGGCCCTTGAGCTGCGCCAGCTCGGCTTCCCGGCCGGTAAAGGCGGCCAGGTCGGCGGGCAGCTGCGCGGGGCGGGCCCCTTGCCTCGCTGCCGGGGTCGCGATCGGGTCCGTGCGCTCGCACCGGGACTCCTGGGACTCCGCGGGCCCTGAGGCGGACAGGTCGAGCGCCGCGTCGGCTGCCAGGATGCGGTTGTGCAACTCCTGCAGCGCCGCGCCCGGTTCGATGCCCAGCTCGGCCACCAGGGTGCCGCGCGTCTTGCGGTACGCCGCCAGCGCCTCGGCCTGCCGCCCCGACCGGTACAGCGCCAGCATCAACAGCCGGCACAGCAGTTCGCGCAACGGGTACTCGCCGGTCAGCGCGGTCAGCTCGGCGATCACCTCGCTGTGGCGCCCGAGTTGGACGTCGACGTCCAGCCGGGCCTCCAGCGCGTCCAGCCGTACCTCGGTCAGCCGGGAGCGCTCGGCCTCGGCCAGCGGGCCGGGCAGTCCGGCCAGCGGCGCCCCCTCCCACCCGTCGAGCGCGGCGTGCAGCAGCTCCGCGGCAGCCGACACCTCGCCCGCACCGCGCAGCTTCTTCGCCTCGGCGACACGCTGCTCGAACACACCCAGGTCCAGGGCGCGTTCGGGGACACGGGCCAGGTATCCGTCCGCCGCCGAGACCACCACCTGCGGAGACTCTCCGACGTCGCGTCCGGGTTCGAGCACCTTGCGCAGCCGGGACGCATAGGTACGCAGCACGGACAGGGCCGCGGACGGCTGCTCCGCGCCCCATATGGCGTCGATGAGTTCGGCGACGGTGACGGGGCGCCCGCGCCGTAGCAACAGCGCTGCCAGCACCACTCGCTGCTGCGGCGAGCCCAGGTCCAGCTCACGTTCGCCGTGCCACGCCCTGACCGGCCCCAGCACGGCGAAGCGCAGGGAATCTCCCTGCTCTGCGTTCATGGACGGGGTCCGCACAGCCGAGATCAACGGTGGCATGCCGGCCGCCGGGCGATCTTGGGCGGGCGACTCGTCATAGCGCTGGACACATGTGGTCTTCATGGTGATCAGTTCTTCCGGATTCGTCTCGGGATGAACGCTGTCACTAAAGAGGTGAAGGCCGGTCGTCGCCGGGCGCCGCGGGTCGGCGGCGCCCGGCCGGGCTCATCGGCGTGGCTCCCAGCGGAAAAGGCGGGAGGCCAGCCCGACGGCCACGACGACCCAGCCCAGTGTGGGGACCAGCAGGATCAGGGAGTCCGCGACGGGTACGTTGCCGTCCCAGGCATCGACGACCAGTTCGGTGGCCGCGCCGCCGGGAAGCAGCCGCTTGAGCAGGGCGAGGTCCTCAGTGCCGGTGAGACCTACCCAGCTGGCGACCGCGATCACCGACAGGCTGACAGGCAGCGTGGTCACCTGAGCGTGCTCCGGCGAGTTCGTGAGCCCCGCCGTGGCGAGTGCCAGGGCGACCATCATGGCCAGCGTGGCCAGGACGGCAGCCGCGAGGAGCGGGATCTGGGACGGTTCGGTGGCGACCATGCCCAGCACGGTCAGGATCGCGACCACCTGGACCAGCGCGATGACGGTGACCGGCAGAAGCAGCCCGGTGAGGATGTCGACGTCGCCCGCGGCGGTGGAGCGCAGCCGTTTGAGGAAGAGGTTCTGCCGGCGCGAGGCCAGCGTGGTCACGGCCGTGGTGTAGAGCCCGAAGGCCATCACGGTGAACATCACGATCGCCGCGATGTAGCCGAGGCCGGCCATCTCCTCGAAGATCTCGTACTGGTAGACGAAGTACGCGCTGATGGCGACAGGCACGATAAGACCGGTGACCAGAACCAGCCGGTTCCGGAAGATCTGGATCAGCTCACTGCGAGCGATCGCGAACATGGGGTTGGGTCCCTTCGGGGCAGAGCGTTGGTGGGTTCAGCCGCCGGTGATGGCGCGGAAGACGTCGTCGAGGCGGGTCGGACCGGACTCCAGTTCCCGGAAGTCCACCCCGGCGTCGTGAGCCCAGCCCAGCAGGCGGTAGAGGTCCTCCTGCAGGCTGAAGGTCTCCACGCGGAAGGCGCCGTCCACCTGCACAGCTCCCATTGGCGGGGCCGGAGCACCGGCCGGGAGGGCGAAGGTGATCACCGACGGCAGGGTGTGCGTCAGCTCGACGACGGTCCCCTCACGGTGGAAGGTCCCCTGGTGCATGAGCCCGATGCGATCGGCCCGTTGCTGCGCCTCCTCCAGATAGTGAGTGGTGAGCACGACCGTGGATCCCTCGTCGCGCAGCCTGTCCACGGCGGCCCAGAGCGCGTCACGGGACTGGATGTCCAGGCCGGTCGTCGGCTCGTCCAAGATGACCAGCTCGGGCCCGCCGTACACGGCGGTGGCGAAGTCCAGACGGCGTTTCTCGCCGCCGGAGAGTTGCGACACCTTGGTGCCGGCCTTGCCGGTCAGACCCACGATGCCCAGTACGCGGTCGGCGTCGTCGTGCCGCCGGGTCAGCGTGCCGATCAGCCGGACCGACTCCTTCACCGTGAGATCCGGGGAGAAGCCGCTCTCCTGCAGCATGATGCCCATCCGCGAGCGCACGGCGGCGCGGTCGCTCGGGCTCTGCCCCAGGACGCGGACGGTGCCCGACTGGGCCGGCCGGTGTCCCTCTATGACCTCAAGGGTCGAGGTCTTGCCTGCGCCGTTGGTGCCGAGCAGCGCGTAGAACTCGCCACGCCCCACTTGGAACGACAGGTCCTTCACGGCATGGAAATCGCCGTAACGGACGTTGAGGTTCGTGACCTCGATGACTGCTGTAGTGGACATGCCTCGATTCCACCGACCGCGACGCGCTCCCGGTAGTGGCCTCGCATCACGTCCGCGCCATGACATTCGCGGCAGGCATGCATGACGCGGTGTCACTGGTGTACCGAAAGCTCCCCACGGATACTGGCTGGACGATGTCTGAAATTACCGAGGCGACGACACAGGGACGGCTGCGCCGGCTCAACCTGATCACGCTGCTCCCGGTGGTCACTGTCGGTGGGGTGTTCCTGGTCGCGCTGGACGCCGATTCCTGGTCGGAAGCGGTGGTCCTGGGCCTGGGTGTGGCCGCGGCGCTGGTGGCCTTCGTCTCCTGGACGGCCGGCAATCTGGCCCGGGTCGCCGTGCCGTGCCTGGTCGTCACCGCGGGCGTCTGGCTCTTCGGTGTGCTGGTGGCCGGGAGCGGGAAGGCGATCTTCGGCCTGTCCATCGTGGGCCCGTTGGTGGTGCCGCGGCTGCGCAACCATCGTGGCGCGGCGGCCGTCGCGCTGGTCGCCTACGTCGCCGTCGTGGGCGCGGCACGGTTCCTGATGACGGACGACGACCCGCGTCGGGTGCTGATCACGTATGTCATCGTCCCCGCGGGCCTCACCGCCATCGTGACGGGGCTGATGTTCCCCAACAAGCAGTTCTACGACGTCGTCCACGACCTGGAGGAGTCACGTCGCCACGAGGCGGAGCTGGCCGTGGTGCGTGAGCGCATGCGGTTCGCCAGCGACCTGCACGACATCCAGGGTCACACCCTGCACGTGGTGAAGCTCAAGGTCGCCCTCGCACAGAAGCTGGTGCACCGCGACCCCGGCCGGGCGGAGCAGGAGCTGCACGAGATCCACTCGCTCGTCAGCGACACCATCAGCCAGACCAAGGAACTCGTCTACGCGCACCGTCGGCTCAACCTCCCCGCCGAACTGGAGAACGCGAAGAACCTGTTCGAGGCCGCCGGCATCGAGGTACACATCCGCCGCGACGCGGACGCGGACAGCCGCGCGGGCGAGCTGCTCGGCCAGGTCCTGCGCGAGACAACGACCAACATCCTGCGGCACGCCGAGGCCCGGGAAGTCCGGATCACGTTGTCCGAGGCAGGCATCACCATCGTCAACGACGGCGTACCGGACGAGCCGCTCCCGGAGCTCAGCGGTCTCGCCGTTCTCGAACAGCGCGTGGCCGACAACGGGGGAAAGCTCACGGTGGACCAGAAGAACGGGTATTTCGTGACCGCCGCCGACTTCCCGTCGCCCGGTCCCGACACACAGGAGGCCCGATGACCAGCATCGTCATCGCCGACGACGAGGCACTCCTGCGCAAGGCGCTCGCGGCGCTGCTGCCGCTGGAGGGCGACATCACCGTGCGGGCCGAAGCGGAGGACGGCGAGGACGCGGTCCGCGCCACGCTGCGGTACCAGCCGGACGTGCTCGTCATCGACCTGGAGATGCCCGGCGTCGACGGACTCAGCGCCGTCGCGGCGATCCGCAAGGTCCTGCCTGACCAGGTGATCCTCATGCTGACCAGGCACGCCAGGCCCGGGGTACTGCGCCGGGCACTGAAGCTCGGTGTCCAGGGATTCGTCAGCAAGTCCGCCGAACCGGCGCACATCGCGTCCGTCATCGCGACCCTGCACGAGGGACGGCGCTGGATCGACCCGGACGTCTCCGCGCTCGCCCTCATCGACGACTGCCCCCTCACCGACCGCGAGATCGACGTCCTGCGCGCCACGGCCGACGGCTACTCCGCCGTCGACATCGCCGGTCAGCTCCACCTCGCCGAGGGCACCGTCCGCAACTACCTGTCCAACGCGATGCGGAAGACCCAGACCCAGACCCGGCACGAAGCGGCGCGTTACGCCCGCGAACACGACTGGCTGTGACCAAACCCGACGAGTGAGGAACGGCCAATTCCTCTCTCCGGCAACGGTGTTGGACCTGTGCTTGAGACGCCCGGCGGGGGGCGATACACGGAACATCAGGCGCGGAGGGCGCGTTGACCTCGACATGACTGAACTTCGCGCCCTCGGCTCGTCCGACCTCCTCGTTTCCCCCCTCTGTCTGGGTGGCAACGTGTTCGGCTGGACCGCCGACAAAGCACAGTCGTTCGCGGTGCTCGACGCCTACCTCGCCGCAGGCGGCAACTTCATCGACACCTCCGACTCGTACATGAACTACTTTCCCGAACAGGGCAACGAGCCGGGCCAGTCCGAGACCATCATCGGCGACTGGCTCGCCGGCCGTCGCAACCGCGACGACGTGGTCGTCGCGACCAAGGTCGGCGACCACCCGGAGTACATGGGCCTTACGCCCGCCAATATCAGGGCCGCTGCCGACGAGTCCCTGCGGCGACTGCGTACCGACCATATCGACCTCTACTACACCCATTACGACCGCGACGAGTCCATCCCCGTGGACGAGATAATCGCCGCGCTCGACGACCTCGTGAAGGCCGGCAAGGTGCGCGCCATCGCGACCTCCAACATCAGCCCCGAACGGCTCTCCGCCTCACTGGCCTTCTCCGACCGTGAGGGTCTGGCGCGCTACGTGGCGCTGCAGCCGGCGTACAACCTCGTCTCGCGCGACACCTACGAGGGTGCGCGGCGGGAGATCGTGGAGCGTGAAGGCCTGGCCTGCGTTCCGTACTTCGCACTCGCCGCCGGCTTCCTCACGGGTAAGTACCGTCCTGGGAAGACCGTCCAGAACGTGCGCAACCTCCCCGGACTCGCCGGCGGCTACGCGGACACCGATCGCGGCGTGAAGGTGCTCGACGCGTTGGAGCGGGTCGCGACGGCGCGAGGAGTGGAGATGGCAACGGTGGCGCTGGCCTGGCTCGCGCAGCAGCCGACGGTGACCGCACCGATCGCCTCCGCGCGCACCGTCGACCAACTCCCGGCACTCTTCGCCGCACACGACCTGCACCTGACGGACGCCGAGTTGCGGACCCTGACGGCAGCCTCTTCCTGACCGGACCCAACAGGAACGGAGAGCCCGCCTCCGCGCCCACGCGGCTTGAGAACACTCGCGTCCGCCCGGGCCCGCAGAGGGGGCTCACCTGTTGCCGCTGGTCAATTGAGTGAACTTGCGGCGTGTCACGGTGGGGCGGGTGGGACTCGAACCCACGGCCGACGGATTATGAGTCCGCTGCTCTAACCGGCTGAGCTACCGCCCCTAACGGCGCGTCGCGCACATTTGTGCGCGCCGTCTGCCGCAGCATAGCCGCTCATACGATCTCCTGCTTCGGATGGTCAGCAACGCTTGACCATGAAGACCGCGCCGTGCCCCGGCCGGTTCCAGGAAGCGCCCGAAGATCACCCGGAAGTTGACCGGACCGCCTCCGCGGGCACAAGAAAGAGGACCCCGAGGGGTCCTCTTTCCGTTTGCTCTCCCGGCTGGACTCGAACCAGCAACCCTCCGGTTAACAGCCGAATGCTCTGCCAATTGAGCTACAGGAGACCGCGCTCCCCCGACTGGACTCGAACCAGTAACCTGCCGGTTAACAGCCGGCTGCTCTGCCAATTGAGCTACAGGGGATTGCTGCGTTTGCACCGAACGTACCCGCTCCGGACTCCGCCGGGCGGCGGACGTCCGCTGCGACACATACATTAGCGCAAGCAGGGGGGTGCTCCGCCAATCGGTATCCCGCCGGGTCACACTGGGTGATCTCGGGCCTCGGGGGTAGGCGGACGTCACGGCTCAAGGTCCGATGCCAACGAACTAACGAAGGGTGGCAGGCCATGCGGCGCCTCATGTTCATCGCGGGACTGGCTGTCGGTTACGTACTCGGAACGAGGGCCGGACGTGAGCGCTACGAGCAGCTCAAAGAGTCCGCCACCCGGATCTCGCAGAACCCCGCCGTGCGCAACGCCGCCGAGACAGCCGCCATGTCCGGGCGCGAGTACGCGGGCAAGGCGTACCACTCGGTGAGCGACAAGGTCGGGGACAGGGTCCCGGAGTCCGTCGCCGACCGGGTCCGGTCCCTGCGCTCGCGCAACCACAACGGCGAGGACGACTGGGGAACGACCAACACCTGAGGGGCCGCGCGGGGCCTCGCGCACCCCGGGCGGTCCCGGACGCCTCCGCGGCCTCGCGCGTGCGGCAGAATCGTGCCATGGGAATAGTCGCCGGGTTGGACAGTTCGTCGGGTTCCACGCGCATCATCGTGTGTGACGCGGACACGGGTGCCGTGCTGCGGCAGGGATACGCGATGCATCCCGTCGAGGCGAAGGCGACCGAGGTCGATCCGCAGGCCTGGCTGCTGTCGCTCGGCGAGGCCGCGGGCGGGGGGCTGCTGGAGGGTGTGGAGGCCATCGGCGTCTCCGCGCAGCAGCACGGGCTCGTGCCGCTGGACCAGACCGGCAATCTCGTACGCCCGGCGCTGCTCGGCAACGACAAGCGCGCGCAGGTCGCCGCCGCCGATCTGATCGACGCGCTCGGCGGGCGGCAGGCGTGGGCCGAGGCCGTCGGGTCGGTGCCGCAGGCGGGTCAGCCGCTGGCGAAGCTGCGCTGGCTGGCGCGGAACGAACCGGAGGCGGCGCGGCGTACGGTGATGATCCTCCAGCCGCACGACTGGCTGGTGTGGCAGCTGCTCGGCCGGCCCGCCCGGCGGACGACGGACCGGGGGGCGGCGTCCGGTTCCGGTTTCTGGTCCGCCCGCACCGGTGCCTACCGGCCGGATCTGATGGAGCTCGCGCTGGGACACCAGGCGGCGCTGCCGGAGGTGCTCGGTCCTGCCGAGGCCGCCGGGACCACGCCCGAGGGGCTGCTGATCTCCGCGGGTACGGGCGAGACCATGGCCGCCGCCTTCGGGCTCGGCGTCGGGATCGGCGACGCGGTCGTGTCGCTGGGCGCCTCCGGGTCGGTGATGACCGTGCACCACGAGGCGCTGGCGGATCCCTCCGGGATGATCACGTCGTTCGCCGACGCCACGGGGATGCATCTGCCGGTCGTCCATACGCTGAACGCGGTACGGGCCCTGCGGGGTACGGCGGAGCTGCTGGGGACCGAGGACCTGGACGAACTGTCGGCGCTGGCGCTCAAGTCCACGCCGGGCGCGTCCGGGCTGGTGTTCCTGCCCTATCTGGAGGGCGAGAAGACACCCCAACTGCCGCATACGGCGGGGACGTTGACCGGTCTGCGGCGGGAGTCGATGAAGCCGGAGCATCTGGCGCGGGCCGCGTTCGAGGGGATGCTCTGCTCGCTGGCCGACGCGATGGACGTGGTGCGCGGGCGCGGCGTCGATGTGCGGCGGGTCTTCCTGCTGGGGGCGGCGGCCGGGCTGCCGGCCGTGCAGGTGTGCGCGCCGGGGATCTTCGGGGCGCAGGTCGTGGTGCCGGAGCCGGCCGACTACGCGGCGCTGGGGGCGGCCCGGCAGGCCGCCTGGGCGCTGGGGGTATCCAAGAACACGCTGTCCCCGCACAGCCCGCCCGAGTGGCGCGGTGCGGCGGCTCAGATCTTCGAGCCGGGGGAAGAGGCGGCGGTCGGCGCGGCGGTGCGGCAGCAGTACACAGCGGCGCGGGAGCAGATCCACCCGGGCGCGTTCGCGGCGGCGCCGGGGGCGTAGGGCGGGGCGGCCGGGGCGGGGGGCAGGGGCGGTCGGGGCGGAGGCCGAGGGGAGCCAGGGGTTCCGGTATGACAGTCGTTCTTGACCGGTCCTTTGTGGAAAACCCTTGGGATCCGGCGGGCGGCATGTCGCAGGATGGGTCCGACCCCCGATCTTGCCGAGCCCGAGAGACAGCACGTGCTTCTACGACTACTCAGAACGCATCTGGCCCCCTACAGAACGGCCATCGGTCTGCTGGTGGCTTTCCAGTTCCTTCAGACCTGTGCCTCCCTCTATCTGCCCACCCTCAACGCCGACATCATCGACAACGGTGTCGTGACGGGGGACACGGGTTACATCATGGAGTTCGGCGGTCTCATGATCGCCGTCAGCATCGTCCAGGTGCTCGGCCAGATAGGCGCTGTCTACTACGGTTCGCGCACCGCGTCGGCCCTCGGCCGTGACGTGCGGGCCGCGATATTCGACCGGGTGCAGAGCTTCTCCGCCCGCGAGGTCGGCCAGTTCGGCGCGCCGTCGCTGATCACGCGTACGACCAACGACGTCCAGCAGGTGCAGATGCTGGTCCTGATGTCGTTCACGCTGATGGTGTCGGCCCCAATCATGTGTGTCGGCGGCATCGTCATGGCGCTCGGTCAGGACGTGCCCCTGTCGGCGGTGCTGCTCGCCGTGGTGCCGGTGCTCGGTATCTCGGTGAGCCTGATCGTCAAGCGGATGCGCCCGCTGTTCCGCACCATGCAGGAACGGCTGGACACGGTGAACCGGGTGCTGCGTGAGCAGATAACCGGCAACCGCGTCATCCGGGCCTTCGTACGCGACGAGTACGAGAAGGAGCGGTTCAAGGGCGCCAACACCGACCTCACCGAGATGTCGTTGGCGACCGGTCGGCTGATGGCGCTGATGTTCCCGGTGGTGATGACCGTCGTGAACGTGTCGTCGGTCGCCGTCGTCTGGTTCGGCGCGCACCGCATCGACAGCGGCGGGATGCGGATCGGCGCGCTGACCGCGTTCCTCGCGTATCTCATGCAGATCGTGATGGCCGTGATGATGGCCACCTTCATGTTCATGATGGTGCCGCGCGCCGAGGTGTGTGCCGAGCGCATCGAGGAGGTGCTGGACACCAGGTCGAGCGTCGTCCCGCCGAAGGACCCCGTGCGGACACTGCGCCGGCACGGTCATCTGGAGGTGCGGGGCGCGGAGTTCCGCTACCCGGGCGCCGAGGAACCGGTGCTGCGTGAGGTGTCACTGACCGCGAGACCGGGCGAGACGACCGCCGTCATCGGCTCGACCGGCAGCGGAAAGTCCACCCTGCTCGGGCTGGTGCCCAGGCTGGTCGACGCGACCTCCGGCGAGGTGCTGGTGGACGGGGAGGACGTACGCGGACTCGATCCCGCCCTGCTGGCCAGGACGGTCAGTCTGGTGCCGCAGAAGCCGTATCTCTTCTCGGGGACGGTGGCGACGAATCTGCGGTACGGCAATCCGGACGCGACCGACGAGGAGCTGTGGCACGCGCTCGATGTCGCACAGGCCAAGGAGTTCGTCACCGATCTGGAGGGTGGGCTGAACGCGCCTGTCGCGCAGGGCGGGACGAACGTCTCCGGGGGTCAGCGCCAGCGCCTCGCCATCGCGCGGACTTTGGTGCAGCGGCCGGAGATCTATCTCTTCGACGACTCGTTCTCCGCGCTGGACTACGCGACGGACGCGGCGCTGCGTGCCGCCCTGGCGCGGGAGACCGCCGAGGCCACGGTGGTGATCGTCGCCCAGCGGGTGTCCACCATCCGCGACGCCGACCGGATCATCGTCATGGACGAGGGCCGGGTGGTCGGTGAGGGGCGTCATCACGAGCTGATGGCGGCGAACGAGACGTACCGGGAGATCGTGCTCTCCCAGCTGACCGAGGCGGAGGCGGCCTGATGAGCGGTCCTGGTGGACGCATGATGGCGGCCGGCGCGGGGGCTCCTTCGCAGCGGTCGATGGACTTCAAGGGGTCGAGCAAGCGGCTGCTGCGGCAGTTGGCGCGCGAGAAGGTCACCCTGTGGTGGATGCTCGCCGCGGGCGTGCTGAGTGTGGCGGCCTCGGTGGTGGGCCCGAAGATCCTCGGCTCGGCGACCGACCTGATCTTCGCGGGGGTCGTCGGGCGTCAGACGCCGGGGGGTGTCAGCAAGGACGAGACGGTCGCGCGGCTGCGGGACGAGGGCGACGGCGGGCTCGCCGACCTGCTCTCCGGGGTGGACTTCACGCCGGGGCAGGGCATCGACTTCGGCGCGGTCGGCCGGGTCCTGCTGGTGGCGCTGGCGGTGTACGTCGCGGCCGGGCTGCTGATGCTGGTCTCGACGCGGCTGTCCATCCGGGTCATCAACCTCACCATCTACCGGATGCGTGAGGACGTACAGGCAAAGCTGTCGCGGCTGCCGCTGTCGTACTTCGACCGTCAGCAGCGCGGTGAGGTGCTGAGCCGGGCGACGAACGACGTCGACAACATCTCGCAGACGCTCCAGCAGACGATGGGCCAGCTCGTCAACTCGCTGCTGACGATCCTCGGTGTGCTGGGCATGATGCTGTGGATCTCGCCGCTGCTGGCGCTGGTCGCGCTGGTGACCGTGCCGCTGTCGGTGTTCGTGGCGACGAAGGTCGGCAAGCGCTCGCAGCCGCACTTCGTCTCGCAGTGGAAGTCCACGGGCACGCTGAACGCCCATATCGAGGAGATGTACACGGGGCACGCCCTGGTGAAGGTCTTCGGGCGGCAGGAGGAGTCGGCGCGGGCGTTCAAGGAGCAGAACGACGCGCTGTACGAGGCGGGCTTCAAGGCGCAGTACAACAGCGGGATCATGCAGCCGCTGATGTTCTTCATCTCCAACCTCAACTATGTGCTGGTGGCGGTGGTCGGCGGGCTGCGTGTCGCGTCGGGGACGCTGTCCATCGGCGATGTGCAGGCGTTCATCCAGTACTCGCGGCAGTTCTCGATGCCTCTGACGCAGGTGGCTTCGATGGCCAACCTCGTGCAGTCCGGGGTCGCGTCAGCGGAGCGGATATTCGAGCTGCTGGACGCGGACGAGCAGGAGAAGGACGCGCCGTCGGCCGAGCGCCCGCACGAGTTGCGGGGAGGGGTGTCGCTGGACGGTGTGGCGTTCCGCTACGAGCCGGAGAAGCCGCTCATCGAGGATCTGTCCCTGTCCGTCGAGCCGGGTCAGACGGTCGCGATCGTCGGCCCGACCGGCGCGGGCAAGACGACGCTGGTCAATCTGCTGATGCGGTTCTACGAGGTGACGTCCGGCCGGATCAGTCTGGACGACATCGACATCTCCACCATGTCGCGTGAGGACCTGCGTTCCCGAATAGGCATGGTCCTCCAGGACACCTGGCTGTTCGGCGGCACGATCGCGGAGAACATCGCGTACGGCGCCTCGCACGACGTCACGCGGGCGCAGATCGAGGAGGCGGCACGGGCCGCGCACGCGGACCGTTTCATCCGGACGCTGCCCGACGGGTACGAGACCGTGATCGACGACGAGGGGTCGGGCGTCAGCGCGGGCGAGAAGCAGCTCATCACCATCGCGCGGGCGTTCCTGTCCGACCCGGTGATCCTGGTGCTGGACGAGGCGACCAGCTCGGTGGACACCCGTACGGAGGTGCTGATCCAGAAGGCGATGGCCCAACTGGCGCACGGGCGGACGAGTTTCGTGATCGCGCACCGGCTCTCCACGATCAGGGACGCGGACGTGATCCTGGTGATGGAGAACGGCTCGATCGTCGAACAGGGCACGCACGAGGGGCTGTTGGCGGCGGAGGGTGCGTACGCGCGGCTGTACGCGGCGCAGTTCGCGCAGGCGGTCGCCGAGGTGGACTAGAGCCTGTCCTGATGGATCCGCGAACGCCGGACGGGCTGCCTCGGGGTGGCCCGTCCGGTGTGCGTCGGCGGGCCGCGCGTTCAGTCCAGGTAGCCGCGCAGCTGGTCCGCGAACGCGTGGTCGCGGAGTTTGCTCAGGGTCTTGGACTCGATCTGCCGGATCCGCTCGCGGGTCACCCCGAAGATCCGGCCTATCTCCTCCAGTGTGCGCGGGCGGCCGTCCGCGAGGCCGTAACGGAGCTGGACCACCTTGCGTTCGCGCTCGCCGAGCGTGGACAGGACCGCCTCCAGATGCTCGCGGAGCAGCAGGAACGCCGCCGACTCCACGGGTGAGGCCGCGTCGCCGTCCTCGATCAGGTCACCGAAGGCGACGTCGTCCTCCTCCCCCACCGGCGCGTGCAGCGAGACGGGTTCCTGGGCGAGCCGCAGGACCTCGCCGACCCGCTCGGCGGTCAGCTCCAGCTGTCCCGCGACCTCTTCGTGGGTCGGTTCGTAGCCGCGTTCCTGGAGCATCCGGCGCTGGACGCGGACGACACGGTTGATCAGCTCGACCACATGGACGGGGACCCGGATCGTACGGGCCTGGTCGGCCAGCGCGCGGGACATGGCCTGGCGGATCCACCACGTCGCGTACGTCGAGAACTTGTAGCCGCGCGCGTAGTCGAACTTCTCCACGGCCCGGATCAGGCCGAGGTTCCCCTCCTGGACGAGGTCGAGCATGGTCAGTCCACGGCCGACGTAGCGCTTGGCGACCGACACGACGAGCCGCAGGTTCGCCTCGATGAGCCGGCGTTTGGCCATCCGGCCGCGCACGACGAGCCGGTCGAGGTCGACGGCGAGCTGGGAGTCCAGGTCGGGCGTGGAGCCGAGCTTCTCCTCGGCGAAGAGACCGGCCTCGACGCGGCGCGCGAGGTCCACCTCCTCGACGGCGGTGAGCAGTCTGATCCGCCCGATCTCCCGCAGATACTGCCGGAAGAGGTCGGACGAGGGCCCGCCGTTGTCCGCCTTGCCACGCGGACCGACGCGTTCGGGGATCTCGGGGATGTCCACCGGGTCCTCCGTGACGGTCTCCGGGACCGCCTCGGGGTGGTGCGCGGCGCGGCTCTGCGACGGAACCGCCGACACCAGGTCGGCCTCGGTCAGGGTCTGGGTCTGCACGGGGGCGGCCTCCAGGGTGATCGCTGCCGGATCGGGGGCGTGCGGCAGCTCCGAGAACACAGGCACCGCTGCCCAGTGTGGCTCAAGGCACATGGCCGCCACGAGAGGTGTGCGGGGACTTTCTGAGTCCCGTGCGTAACCGGGCAGTTACCGAAGGATGTTTGAAACGCGGATGCTGGGCCGTGTCTTCAAAGTCCCGCCTGGCCCGCGACGCCTGGCACGGCACCTCGCCGCGTTGTCGGAGTCGTGCGAGTACGCCCAGTACGAGCACGATCCTCCGCCTTGCGATGCACCGCACCAGACGCCGCAGGCCCCGCCTTGCTGGCGGACGGCGCTACTTCGAAGACACGGCCTAGAGCGCAGCCGCGCCGCTGTTGCGCAGCGACTGGCGGTACTGCTGGAGCACCCACAGCTCGTTCTGCACCGCCTGGTGGCGTTCGGCGTCCGCGCCGGTGCCCAGGCGGGCCAGGCTGCCCGTCACATCGTGGATGCGGAGGTCGACGGCGCGCAGCCGGACCCGTACGAGCTGCTCCCCCGCGTACGCCTCGTCGATCGACTTGCCGTGGAAGACCTCCACCGCCAGCTCCGTGACCAGGGCGCGCACCGCGTCGTTCGGCGCGGCCTCGCGGACCCTGGCCAGATACTCCGGCGCCGATTCGATGCCCTGCTCGGCACCGCCCGCGTCCTCGACCGCCCGGCGCACCGCCGCGTACGGGGGGGCGGTGAACTCGTCCACGCCGTACGCGTCGAAGGCAGGGGAGACCAACTCGGGGCGCTGGAGGGCGAGTTTGAGCAGCTCGCGCTCGGTGCGATGGGCGGGGCTCCGGAGGTTGAGCGCGGGCCCGGAAGGCGCCGGGGGCCGGCCGGAGTCGTACGAGGAAGGCGGACCGCCGCGACCGCCACGGTCGGACGCCGGTCCCGCCGGACCGCGTCCGCCCCGGTCGCGCGCCCAACGGGCCATCTGCGCCACGCGCTTGACCACGAACTGGGTGTCGAGGATGCCGAGGATCCCGGCGAGCTGGACGGCGACCTCGTGCTGCGACGCGCCGTTCTTGATCCGGGCCACGATCGGGCCCGCCTCGTCCAGCGCGGACGCGCGGCCCGCCGGGGTCTCCAGGTCGTACCGCGCCACGATCTGGCGGATCGCGAACTCGAAGAGCGGCGTGCGCGGTTCCACCAGGTCCTGGACCGCCGCGTCGCCCTTGCTGAGGCGCAGTTCGCACGGGTCCATGCCGTCGGGCGCGATCGCGATGTACGTCTCGGCGGCGAACTTCTGGTCGTCCTCGAAGGCACGCAGCGCGGCCTTCTGGCCCGCCGCGTCACCGTCGAAGGTGAAGATCACCCGCGCGCTGCCGTTGTCCATCAGCAGCCGGCGCAGGATCTTGATGTGGTCGGTGCCGAAGGCCGTGCCGCAGGTGGCGATGGCGGTGGTGATCCCCGCCAGATGGCAGGCCATCACGTCCGTGTAGCCCTCGACCACCACCGCCCGGCTGGCCTTGGCGATGTCCTTCTTGGCCAGGTCCACCCCGTACAGCACCTGCGATTTCTTGTAGATCGCGGTGTCGGGGGTGTTCAGATACTTCGGCCCGTTGTCGTCGTCGCGCAGCTTGCGCGCGCCGAAGCCGACGACCTCGCCCGAGATGTCGCGGATCGGCCACATCAGCCGGCCCCGGAACCGGTCGATCGGACCCCGGCGGCCGTCCTGGGAGAGCCCGGCGAGCAGCAGTTCCTTGTCGGTGAAGCCCTTGCCGCGCAGGAAACGGGTCAGATGGTCCCAGCCGACCGGGCTGTAACCGATCCCGAAATGCTCGGCCGCCGCCTGGTCGAAGCCCCGCTCGGCGAGGAACTTCCGGCCGATCGCGGCCTCTTCACCGGCGAGCTGCTCCACATAGAACCCGGCGGCCGCCTTGTGCGCCTCCACCAGCCTGATGCGCTCGCCCCGCTGGTGGGTGGGGTTGTACCCGCCCTCCTCGTACCGCAGCGTGATGCCCGCCTTGCCGGCGAGGCGCTCGACCGTCTCGGAGAAGGAGAGATGGTCGATCTTCATCACGAAGGCGATGGTGTCCCCGCCCTCCTGGCAGCCGAAGCAGTGGAAGAGACCCTTGCTCGGACTGACCTGGAAGGACGGGGACTTCTCGTCGTGGAAGGGGCAGAGGCCTTTGAGATTGCCTCCGCCGGCCGGGCGCAGTTGCAGATACTCGGACACGACGGTGTCGATCGGGACCGCGTCCCGAACCACCTTCACGTCGTCGTCGTTGATCCTGCCTGCCACATGAGAATTCTACGGGGACGCACCGACAGTCCCTTACGCCCGGTCCGCCGGGGGCTCGGGCGCGAAGCTTTCCAGCGGCACCGCCGGGTCGGCGAGGGCGTCGGGATCCTGCCGGGCACCGGAGCGGATGATCCGCTGGATGTCGCCGGTGACGTCCCACACGTTGACGTTCATCCCCGCGAGCACCCGGCGGTCCTTGAGCCAGAAGGCGATGAACTCCCGCTTTCCCGCGTCGCCGCGCACCACCACCTGGTCGTAACTGCCGGGCGGCGCCCAGCCCGAGTACTCCAGGCCCAGGTCGTACTGGTCGGAGAAGAAGTACGGCAGCCGGTCGTACGTCTCGTCCCGGCCGAGCATCGAGCGGGCCGCGGCCGGGCCGCCGTTGAGCGCGTTGGCCCAGTGTTCGACCCGCAGCCTGTCGGTCGGCAGCTCGGTGCCGGGCAGCGAGAACGGGAAGGAGGCCACGTCGCCCGCGGCGTAGATGTCCGGGTCGGAGGTGCGCAGGCCCAGGTCTACGGCGATGCCGCCTCCGTGCTCGCGGCCCACGAGGTCGAGACCGGCCGCCTCGGCGAGACCCGTACGGGGCGCGGCGCCGATCGCGGCGAGCACGGCGTGCGCCATGTGCTCCTCGCCGTCGTGCGTACGGACGGAGAGGACCATGCCGTCCTGGCCGACGATCTCGGTGAGCCGGGCGCCGAAGTGGAACCGTACGCCGTGCTCGCTGTGCAGTTCGGTGAAGAGCTGTCCGATCTCCGGGCCGATGACCTGGTGCAGCGGTGTGGGGTGCGGCTCGACGACGGTGACCTCGGTGCCGTACCCGCGGGCGGCGGAGGCGACCTCCAGACCGATCCAGCCGGCGCCGGCGATGACCAGATGGCCGTTGTCGCGGCCGAGGGTGGTGAGGACCTGGCGCAGCCGGTCGGCGTGCGCGAGCCGGCGCAGATGATGGACGCCCGCGAGGCCGGTGCCGGGAATGTCGAGGCGGCGGGGTTCGGAGCCGGTGGTGAGGAGCAGCTTGTCGTAGCGCACGGAGGTGCCGTCGCCGAGGTGGACGCAGCGGGTGTCACGGTCGATCTCGGTCACTGTCTGGCCGAGGTGGAGTTCCACGCGGTGCCGGGCGTACCAGGCGGGTTCGTGGACGAAGACGCTGTCGCGCTCCTCCTTGCCGGTCAGGAAGCCCTTCGACAGCGGGGGGCGTTCGTAGGGGTGGTCTCCCTCGTCCCCGATGATGATCACTCGGCCGGTGAATCCTTCGGAACGGAGGGTTTCCGCGGCCTTCGCCCCGGCCAGCCCACCGCCGACGATGACGAAAGTCCGATGTGCGTCGACCACTTGATGCCTCCTCGTTACGCTGCCGCCATCTGTGAGCGTCCCGCACGGAGCGTGATGGCGAAAGAGGGGAGGCTCCACGGGCATGGTTCCGGCTTGATGTGGCTACCTTGCTACACGCGTCATCCCAGTGCGTGGCGGCTCGGCACGCTTCGGCCATTGGCTGAAAATGACGGGTGCGGAATGCGGGGCGCGGGGCGCCCATGTCGCGAACCACCGCGATCGGACGGGTCCCTCAGGTGCGTCCGGTGAGCGCCGTGTGGAGGGAGCGCGCCGCCGCGTCCGTGAGAGAGGCGATCTGGTCGACGATCACCCGCTTGCGGGCGCGGTCGTCGGGTGCCGCGTCGAAGAGCGCGCGGAACTGCGGGTCGAGACCGTCGGGCGCACTTGCCGTCAGCGTCCGGGCGAGTTCGGCCAGGACGACGCGCTGGTCCGCGCGGAGCGATTCCTGGTCGGCGCGCTGCATCACATAGCGGTGGGCGACGGCTTTCAGTACGGCGCACTCGTCGCGCGCCTCGCGCGGGACGACCAGCGAGGCGCCGTAGCGGGTGAGCGGCCCGGTGCCGTACTCCGCCCGGGTGGCGCTCTCGGCCGCGAGACAGAACCGGCCGATGAGCTGGCTGGTGGCGTCCTTGAGCCTGGCCTGGGCGACGGCCGTTCCGTCGTAGCCGTGCGGCCACCACTCCTGGACCATGAGCCGGTCCAGTGCGTCGGCCAGCTGCCGGGGGTCGGTGCCGCCGGGTACGTAGCGGCCGATCGCGACCGCCCAGATCTCCTCGCGTTCGGGCTCGGAGAGCAGCATCCTCGGGTCCACATGGCCGGCGTGCAGGCCGTCCTCGAAGTCGTGCACCGAGTAGGCGACGTCGTCGGACCAGTCCATCACCTGTGCCTCGAAGCAGGTGCGGTTCGGCGGGGCGCCGCGTCTGGCCCATTGGAAGACCGGCAGGTCGTCCTCGTACACACCGAACTTCACCGAGCCGGGGTCGGTGGGGTGGGCGCCCTGCGGCCAGGGGTACTTCGTCGCGGCGTCGAGGACCGCGCGGGTGAGGTTGAGGCCGACGCTGACGAGACGGGCGCCGCCGTCGGCCTCGGCCGCCGCCTCGGCCGCCGCCTCGGCGCGCGGCGCGGTGAGCCCCGGGGTGATCGCCGCGGACACGGAGTCGGCGCGCACGAAACGCTTCGGCTCGATGCGGGTGAGCAGCCGCAGCGACTGGGCGTTGCCCTCGAAGCCGCCGCAGTCCTCGGCGAAGTCGTTGAGCACCTGTTCACCGTTGTGGCCGAACGGCGGATGGCCCATGTCGTGCGAGAGACACGCCGTTTCCACGAGGTCCGGGTCGCAGCCGAGCGCGGCGCCGAGTTCGCGGCCGACCTGGGCGCACTCAAGGGAGTGGGTCAGCCGGGTGCGCGGGCTGGCGTCCCACTCCTGGCTCTGCGAGCCGGGTGTCACGACCTGGGTCTTGCCGGCGAGCCTGCGAAGGGCCGAGGAGTGCAGGACGCGCGCACGGTCGCGCTGGAAGGCGGTGCGGCCGGGGCGCTTGTCGGGTTCGGCCGAGAAACGCTCGGTGTCCGCCGGGTCGTAGGCGCTGTCGTCGTGAGGTGCGGTGATGCCTTCCATGCACCGAAGGTAACCGGCTCGGGAGTCAGGACCCCAAAGACAGGCCCTGGATGGGCCCGCGCCTCCTCGTAGCGGTGGAGCAGGAGGCGTGCCAGGTCAGGGTGGGCGCCGAGCGGGGCGGCGGCGATCCAGGGCGCGTGCGCGGCGGCGCGGGTGGCGAAGTGGCCGGGGGCGGTGAAGTACGACGCGAGCGCGATACGGCTCCGCCCACGCGCCGTCAGGTCCCTGATCGCGTCGGGGACGGTGGGCGTGGCGGCCGACGCGTACGCGGGGACGACCGGCACCCCGCCGAGCCGCGCGCTCAGCAGCGCCGCCGTGCGGCGGGCGGCGACGGCCGAGCGCGGGTCGCGCGATCCGGCGGCGGCGAGCACGACGGCGGAGTCGTCCGCGCGGTGCGGTTCGTCGCGCCAGCCGGCCTCCACGAGGCGCGCGTGCAATGCCTCGACCAGCAGCGGGTGGGGGCCGAGCGGTGCGGCGATCGTGGTCCGGAGCCGGGGCGCGGCGGCTGCCGCGCGCGGCAGGTCGTACGTGACGTGGTGGCCGGGTCCGAGGAGCAGCGGTACGAGGACGGCCCTGCCGCCTCCCAAGGAGGAGAGCGTGTCGGCGAGGGAAGGCCGCTCGATCTCGATGTGCCCGAGCCGGACGGCGAGACCGGGGCGGAGCTCCTCGACCTGTCGCAGCAGGGCCCTGACGGTGCGCAGGGCACGCGGGTCGCGGCTGCCGTGGGCGACGACGACAAGGGTGGGCGCGGGGGCGGGCGGCTCGTCCATGGGCCGATCCTGCGGGGCGGACGTTGCCGGGTGGTTGCGGCGGATGTCGTGGAGGTTTTCGGGGTGCTCACAGACGGGAGGGGAGCGCCGCGAACTCTTCGGGGGCGCCGGACGTCGTACGGAGTGCGTGACGGAGTACGCAGGGACGGACGACAGGGGCTCATGTTCATGCCGAAGATGCCACGACCGCGGTGGGAGCCGTTGACGCGCCTGCGCGAGGTGCGGCTGCGCAGAGTGCGGCTGCTGGGCAAGGTGCGGCTGGGCAAAGTGCGGCTGCCGAGGACGCGGCGCGAGCGGCGGCTCACGGTGCAGGCCGTCATGCTCGGGTGTGTCATCGCGCTGGCGCCCTCCACCTGGATGTACGCGACGGCCGACGCCCATGTCCGTACCGTCGCCGACGTGCCGGCGCACGACGTCGCCGTCGTGTTCGGGGCGGGGCTGCGCGGCGACGCCCCGGCGCCGTATCTGGCGCACCGGCTCGACACGGCGGTCGAGCTGTACGAGAGCGGCAAGGTGAAGGTCGTGCTGGTCACCGGCGACAACAGCCGGGAGGAGTACGACGAGCCGGACGCCATGCGGACGTATCTGACGGCACGCGGGGTCCCGGACGGCCGGATAGTCAGCGACTACGCGGGTTTCGACACCTGGGACTCCTGCGTCCGGGCGAAGAAGATCTTCGGTGTTGAGCGGGCGGTGCTGGTGACGCAGGGCTTCCATGTACGACGCGCGGTCGCGCTCTGCCGGGCTGCGGGCGTCGATTCGTACGGGGTCGGGGTGGCCGAGCGGCACAACGTGACCTGGTACTACGGCGGGGTCCGGGAGTTGGCGGCGGCGGGGAAGGCGGCGCTGGACGCGCTGACGCGGCCCGATCCGCACTTCCTCGGCCCGGTCGAGACGGGTGTCAGCGAGGCGCTGGCGGACGGCGGCCGGCCGTGACCGTGGCCCGCGCGTGCGGCCCTCACAGCGCCGGGTGCGGGGGCGGGAGGTGCGCGTGTCGGGGGCGTAACCGCGTACGGCCGGGGCCGTAACACCCGGGTCGCACGCTGGCGGCATGACCGATACGGCCGTCCCGACCCACTGCCCGTACTGCGCGTTGCAGTGCGGGATGAGCCTGCGGCGTACGGGGGACGAGGACCCTGGTGTCGAGGTGGTCGAGCGCACCGGCTTCCCCGTCAACCGTGGCGCGCTGTGCGGCAAGGGGCGGACGGCGCCGGCCGTGCTGTCGTCCCGGGTACGGCTCACCGAACCGCTCGTACGGCGGCCCGGCGGTGGCTCGCTCGAACCCGCCACCTGGGACGAGGCGCTCGGTGCCGTCGCCGACGGGCTCGCGCGGACGCGGGCGGGCCACGGGCCGGACGCGGTGGGCGTCTTCGGCGGGGGCGGGCTGACGAACGAGAAGGCATACGCGCTCGGCAAGTTCGCCCGTGTCGTGCTCGGCACCTCGCAGATCGACTACAACGGACGTTTCTGTATGTCGTCGGCCGCCGCCGCGCATCAGAGGGCGTTCGGGCTCGACCGGGGGCTGCCGTTCCCGCTGGACGACATCCCCCGTACGGGGTGTGTGATCCTCGTCGGCTCGAATCTCGCCGAGACCATGCCGCCCGCTCTGCGGTATCTGACCGAACTGCGCGAGAACGGCGGCACGTTGATCGTGGTCGACCCGCGCAGGACCAGGACCGCCGAGCAGGCGGATCTCCATCTGGCACCCAGGCCCGGCACCGATCTGGCCCTGGCGCTCGGCCTGTTGCACCTCGTGGTGGCGCAGGGCCGGACGGACGAGGCGTTCGTACGGGAGCGTACGACCGGCTGGCCGGAGGCCAGGGCCGCGGCCATGGCGCACTGGCCGGAGCACGTCGAACGGGTCACGGGCGTCCCGGTCCCCCAACTCCGCGAGGCCGTCGGTCTGTTCTGCGACGCGCCGACGGGCATGGTGCTCACGGCGCGCGGGCCCGAGCAGCAGTCCAAGGGCACCGACACCGTGGGCGCCTGGATCAACCTCTGCCTCGCGACGGGGCGCGCGGGCCGGCCGCTGTCCGGCTACGGCTGTCTCACCGGCCAGGGCAACGGGCAGGGCGGGCGTGAACACGGCCAGAAGGCCGACCAGTTGCCCGGCTACCGGAAGCTGACCGACCCGGCCGCGCGGGAGCATGTCGCGCGCGTCTGGGGCGTGGATCCCGACTCGCTGCCGGGGCCGGGGCGCAGCGCGTACGAACTGCTCGACGCACTCGGCGGCGAGGTGAAATCACTGCTCCTGATGGGGTCGAACCCGGTCGTGTCGGCGCCCCGCGCCTCCCATGTCGAGGCACGGCTGCGGTCGTTGGATTTCCTGGCCGTGGCGGACGTGGTGCTCTCGGAGACGGCGGCGCTCGCCGATGTCGTCCTGCCGGTGACGCAGTGGGCGGAGGAGACCGGGACGACGACGAACCTGGAGGGGCGGGTCCTGCTGCGGCGCCGGGCGATCACCCCGCCGGCCGGCGTGCGCAGCGATCTCCAGGTGCTGCACGGACTCGCGGGGCTGCTCGGCCACGAGAAGGGGTTTCCGGCGGATCCGGAGGAGGTCTTCGACGAGCTGCGCCGGGCGTCGGCGGGCGGCCCGGCCGACTACTCGGGGATCACCTACCGGCGGATCGCGGCGGAGGACGGGGTGTTCTGGCCGTGCCCCGGGGAGAGCCACGCCGGGACACCCCGGCTCTTCCTCGACCGGTTCGCGACGGACGACGGGCGGGCCCGTTTCGTACCCGTGGTGCACCGGCCGGCCGCCGAGGAGACGGACGCGGAGTATCCGGTGCTGCTCACGACGGGGCGGGTCGTCTCGCAGTACCAGTCGGGCGCCCAGACCCGGCGCGTGGCGGAACTGAACGCCGCGGCGCCGGGTGCGTTCGTGGAGCTGCACCCGCGGCTCGCGGAGCGGCTCGGGGTGGCCGACGGGGACCGGCTCGCCGTGGTCTCACGGCGTGGCCGGGCGGTCGCGCCCGCGCGGATCACGACGGCGATCCGCGCGGACACGGTGTTCATGCCGTTCCACTGGCCGGGCGAGGGCCGGGCGAACAACCTGACCAACCCGGCGCTCGATCCGACGTCCCGGATGCCGGAGTTCAAGGTGTGCGCGGTGCGTCTGGAGCGCGCGGACGCCTGACGCTCACGCCTCCGGGCCCTGCGCGATGCCGCGCGGGATCAGCGGCAGCAGCAGATACGACGCGTGCTCCCCGCCCGTGTGGACCGTGGTCCGCCCGTCGTACGTCCCCGCCACCCGGTCGCGGTCGTCGTTGTGCAGGAACGGTCCGCAGCCGGTGAGGTCGTTCTTCAGGTTGGACAGCCGGGCGCCGGGGCCCGGGTGGACGTAGTCCCTGCCCCGCACCTGGAGGGCGATGCGGTAGCCGGCCGGGACGACCAGACAGGTCGGCAGGATCTCGATGTCGAGCGCGTACACCTCGCCCGGCTCCAGCGGTTCGGCGCGGTCGTGCCGGTGGAAGGGGCGGTAGGCGGTGGACAGTTCGGGATCGAGCCTGCGGCGCGAGGCCCGCAGCCAGCCCTGGGCGACGGGCGTGTGCGGGTCGAGCGCGCCCTGGAAGACGACCTCGTCGCCGTCCGGCGAGTAGACCCGTACGACGAGGAACAGGTCGGCGTCGGTGGTGCTGCTGGAGACATAGATCCGGGCCGCCAGCGGGCCGGTGATCTCGGTCTCCTCGGTGAGCGGCGGGGTGCTGAACTCCACCCCGCCGCCGAGCGCGGCGAACTCCGCGGTTGCGCCGGCGGCCGGTGCCCCGTCGGAGAGGGACGAACTCGCGGCGTCCAGATGGAGTTCGGTCCAGCGGGTGGACGGCAGCGGCCAGGCGTCCTCGCCGCGCTCCGTGAAGGTCGCGTCGACGTGTCTGATCCGCAACTGCACCGCCGGGCGGTCCTCCCAGCCGTTGGGCTCGTCCTTCAGATAGCGGTCGAAGAACCGCTTCTGGAGGTCGACGCCGTAGTCGGTGTAGAACAGCGGCCAGTGCGCGTGGCCGTGCATCTCCAGCCACTTGGCGCGGGACGCGGCCCGTACGAAGCCCTCCACGTTGCCCCGCAGATGCAGGCCCTGTCCGCCCCAGTTGCCGCAGCTCAGGACCGGCACGTCGATGGCGTCCCAGTCGGCCGAGCGGTCCCGGTGGTAGCTGTCGTAGAAGGGGTGCGCGGCGATGTCGGCGCCCAGGTCGGCGCGGTTGGCGGCCAGTTCGGCGGCGTCGAGCAGGTCGTCGCCGCAGATGAGCTGCCCCGTGCTGGGGTTACGGCCGCCGGTCTCGCCGACGCCGTACTGCACGGTCTTGACCTGCATGTCGTACCAGTTCTCCCAGAACGTGGAGCGGATGCCGCCCTGGTACGAACCGTCGCGGTAGAAGTCGGACGCGCCCTCCCACGGGCAGATCGCGGCGAGGTGCGGGGGCCGCAGTGAGGCGACCTGCCACTGGTTCATCGCGTAGTAGGAGATGCCGTTGAGGCCGACGCGTCCGTTGCTCCAGTCGCGGGTGCCCGCCCATTCGACGCAGTCGTGGAAGTCGCGGGTCTCGCGCGGCGAGAACGGGTCGACACGGCCCGGTGAACGGCCGGTCCCCCGCGAGTCGACGCGCACGCACGCGTAACCGTCCGGCACCCACTTCTCCGGGTCGACGACTTCCCAGTTCTGGTACGTGTTCGAGGTGCCGGCCACGGTGTCGGGGTGGTCCCGCGCCATGGCCTGCCACGCGCTGGGGTAACCGCGCTCGAAGGGCAGGCCCTTCGCGTACGGGCCGTACGTCATGATCACCGGGACCGGCCCTTCCGTCACCGGGCGGAACACGTCGGCGCGCAGGACGACTCCGTCGTCCATCTCGACGGGCACGTCCCATTCGATCCGCATGCCATGGACGATCTCGGTCCGGAACGGCCGTACGTCGCCGTCGTCGGGCATTTCTCGCTCCTTGCTCGCTGTTCTTTCGCGGCTCTTGGTGTGGTCAGCGGTTGACGTGCAGATGCCAGGGCGCGAGCCGGCGCAGGGCCGCCTCGGTGCCGGTGCGGGCGAGGATGCCGAGCACGGCCAGCACGAGAACGGCGACGAACGCGGCGTCCTGGTCGAACGAGCGGGCGTTGGTGAGGATGAACGTGCCGAGCCCCGGCAGGCTTGCCAGGAACTCCACCGCCACCGCGCCGACCAGCGCCCGGCCGACGGCGACCTGAACGCCGGCGACGACGAACGGGAGGGTGGCCGGCAGCAGGACGTCGACCACCACGCGGGGGCGGGACAGCTGGAGCATCTGGGCGAGTTCGGAGAGCTGGACGGGGATGTTCCGGGCGCCGTCGCCCGTGCTGACCACGCACGGCAGGAAGGCCGAGAGCGCGATGACGGCCAGCCGGGTGTCGCCGGAGTAGCCCAGCCAGATCGTCGCCATCGGGACGATCGCGAGCATCGGCATGGCGTACAGACCGCTGACGTACGGCGAGGTCAGATGGCGCAGCCACGCGATCCGCCCGACGGCGAGACCGAGGCCGGTGCCGGCGAGGCAGCCGATGAGCAGTCCGAGCACGACCCCGCCCAGGGTCTCGCCCAGTGCCGTGGTGAACTCCGAGGAGGTCAGCGTCGGCCAGGCGGCCCCGGCGACACCGGAGGGGGTGGGCAGATAGTCGGGCAGCCACAGCCGTACGGAGACTTCCCAGACGGCCAGGACGAGGACGGCGACGGTCAGTTTCCCCAGGACGTCGGCGCGTCGGCCGACGGGCCGGTCGGTGGCCGGACCACGGCGCCGCGGCCTCCTGGAGGCGGGCACGGCGGTCGCTTTCACCGACTTCACCGACTGCGGTGACCTCGGTGAATTCGGCGACTTCGGCGACTTCGGCGTCACGGTCTCCGGTGTCATGACCGCACCTCCCGCCACCGCGCGAAGTAGCCCTCGACGGCCCGGCCGCAGCCCATCAGGGCGACGGCCAGCACGGACACCAGCAGGGTCAGCCCGAGCACGGTGGCCGAGTCGAACTGGGTGCTCGCGGCGAGCAACAGCCCGCCCACGCCGCTGGCGTTGAGGAAGAACTCGGCGGCGAGTGTGCCGACGAAGGCCATCGCGATGCCCTGCCGTACGCCGGTCATGGCGTACGGCACGGTGTGCGGCAGCAGGACGTCCTTCCAGATCCGCCACTCGCTGCTGCGGAACGTGCGCGCGACTTCGAGCAGGGTGGTCGGCACGCGGTGTGCTCCTTCCGCGGTGTTGACGGCGATGGGGAACACCGCGGTCAGGAAGACCACCAGCGTCTTGGCTGGCAGTCCGAAGCCGAACGCCGACAGGATCGGCGGGGCCAGGGCGACGATCGGGACGGACTGGAGGGCGAACAGCAGCCAGTCGGTGCTGCTGCGCAGCAGCCGGGCGCGGGAGAGCAGCAGGCCGAATCCGACACCGGCGACGATCGCGAGGGCGAGTCCGACGACGAGCAGCCGGCCCGATGAGAGCAGCGCGCTCGGCAGTGTGCCGTCCTCGGTGAGGGTGGCGAGCGCCGAGAGCGAGCGGCCGGGCGTGGCGAACAGGACGGGGTCGCGTTGGCCGGCCCACTGCCAGACCCCAAGACCCGCGAGCAGGCCGGCGGCCGAGATCCCGAGCGGTACCAGCCGGCGGACCACGCGGCGGTCGCGGGCCGGGGACGTACCCATCACTTGCCCGTCGCGTCGGCGAACACGGACGGGTCGACCATGTCGTCGTAACTCGGCACCTTCTGCTTGGACACGTTGCCCGCGGCGACGGCGCCCTCGATCGTGTGCTCGATGGCCTCGCGGTCCAGGCCGTCGCCCGACTTGGGCCAGACACCGAGCGAAAGGAACTTCGGCATCGCCGCCTCGGTGACACTCTCCGGCGCCTTGGTGACCCCGGCGGCCACGGCGGCGACCTCCTTGAGGTTGGCCGGGTCGTTCATGTAGGCGATGGACTCGCGTATCGCGGCGACCGTGTCGACCCACTTCTCGCGGTCCGCTCCGTCCAGCGCGCTCTTGGGCGCGACGAGCACCGTGTAGTGCTCCAGCGGGTCGACACCGGCCAGCGTCATGATCTCCTGGGCCTTCGTGCCGGGCTTCAGCTTCTGCCGCACGGTGGCGAGTTCGTCCGGGTGCAGGACGGCGACCTTGACCTGGCCGGCCACCAGCGCGTCGACCGTGGGCGGGCCGCCGACGTTGATTGTGCTGACGTCGTTCTTGCCGAGTCCGCAGCTCTTGAGCATGTCGGCCAGCGCGAGGGCCTTGGGCGCGCCCACCGCGTCCACGGCCACCGTCTTGCCCTTGACCGCCTCGCACGTCGTGACGCCCGGGTCGGTACTGGCCAGCAGATACGTGGGCTTGGGGAAGCCCATCACGGAGACGACCGAGCCGCCGGTGGCCCGCAGGGCGACCGCGCCCGGGGTGCCGATGATGCCGCCCTGGATCTCGCCGCTCTGCACCGCGCGGCCGACGTCGGCGCCGGTCGTCAGCGGGCGCAGGGTGACATCGAGGCCGCGGTCCTTGAAGAAGCCCTGCTTCTCGCCCACGTACATCACGGTGTTGAGGAAGATGGGCGGGATGCCCGGTACGCCGATGGTCATCTTGCCGCCGCCCGAGGCGGCACCCGCCGCCGTGTCGGAGCCGCTGTCGCCGCAGCCCGCGAGGGCGCCGACGAGGGCGAGGACGGTGGCCGCACCGGCCAGCGCGGACCTGCGTCGCGGAATCGTCATGGGAACTGCTCCTTGTTCTTCCGCGCCAGGGTGCACGGCAGGGCTGAGGGTGGATGTGCGGGTGCGCGGATGTACGCGGGTGTGCCAGGTGTGTACGGGCGTGAACGGGCCGGACGGCGCGGCTCAGCGGCCGGATTCGGCGTTCATGATCAGGGACCAGACGCGCTCGCGGATCGCCAGGAACTCCGGCGTCGCCAGTACGGAACGGTCCCGGTGCCGCGGAAGGGTTACGTCGATCAGCTCGGCGACGCCGCTGGGCCGGCCGTTGAGTACGGCGATCCGGTTCCCGAAGAGAACGGCCTCGTCGATGGAGTGGGTGACGAAGAGCATCGTCACGGGGTGGTCCTGCCAGATACGCAGCAGCTCGAACTGGAGCACTTCGCGGGTCTGGGCGTCCAGCGCGCCGAAGGGCTCGTCCATCAGGAGCAGCCGGGGACGCACGGCCAGTGCCCTGGCCAGGCCGGTGCGCTGCTGCATACCGCCGGAGAGTTGATGGGGGTACGACTTCTCGAAGCCGGTGAGCCCGACGAGCTCGATCAACTCCCGTGCCCGGTCGAGCGCTTCCTTCTTTCCCGTGCCCCGTACGCGCAGCGCGTAGGCGACGTTCGCCTCGACCGTCTTCCAGGGGAAGAGGCCGAAGTGCTGGAAGACCATGGCCACGCCGTCCGAAGTGCCGTTCACCGCACGGCCGTCGATACGGACGGCGCCATCGGCCGGCGGGATGAGGCCGGCCACCGCGCGGAGCAGGGTGGTCTTGCCGCAGCCGGACGGTCCGACGATGGAGAGCACCTCGCCGGCGCCGATGGTCAGGTTGATGTCCTTGGAAACCGTGCGCTCACCGAATCGCATGGTCAGCCCGTCGAGCAGCACCGTGGCACTGGAATCGGCATCGGTGGCGGCTGCGTCGCCGTCGGCCGGTACGGCTTGGCGCACCGATTTGATCGTGGTCATACCGGGGATTCTGGGACTAGGATGCCTGACATGCAATAGCTATACTTCAGAAACTGGAAAATGCATCATCCTTCGATGAGGTGCCTATGACGACGAGGGCAACCCCTCTTCTCCTGCTGCACACCTGGGGCGGCTCCGCCGCGACCTGGGGGCCCGCGCTGGGTCATCTCGGCGTGGGCGGGCGGCACTTGAAGGCGCTCGACCTGCCGGGCCACGGGGCGCGCGCGAGTGAGCCGTTCACCGTGGACGGGGCCGTGGAAGCGACAGTGGAAGCGGCGTCCGCGTACGCGGATGGGGCCGGGTCCGTGGACGTCGCCGGGTCAGGGCTCGGTGCGCTCGTCGCGCTCGCCCTGGCGCAACGGCACCCGGACCGGGTCCGTTCACTGACCCTGGTCGGTTTTCCCCCGGCCGGCGGCGCCGAGGCGGCCCGCCGCCCCGCGGACACCCGGGCCGCTCTGGAGCGCGACGGGGCGGCCCTCTTCGCACGGAACTATGTCGACAGCACGCTCCTGTCCGCCGATCCCGCCCACCGTGACCTGCTGCGCCGCGCGATGGCCGGCACTCGGCCCGAGGTTCTGCTCGACTCGCTGCGCGCGACGCTCGGCTGGACCGCGCACACGCAGGCGGGTCCGCTCACCGTGCCCTGTCAGGTACTTCGCGGCGCGCGCGACCACCGGGTCTCCGCGGCGTCGGCCGACGCCCTGGCCGAACGGCTCGGCGGCGCCGGAGCCGTCGTGCCGGGCGCGGGCCATGTCGCCTATCTGGACGAGCCCGAGGCCTTCGCCACCGTGCTGGCCGCCTTCCACGACGGGCTGCGCACGGCACCCGCCGACTGACCAGGACCGCCGGTGCGTACGTCCTCAATCGCCCGCGCCACACCGTCCGTTGCGTTCGATGCGACACTCGTCGGACCCGCCGCCCACTCCCTCGCCCGCTCCCCCACCGCTCACCGAGCGCCACGACAGAAGGACCACGACATGCCGCCGCAGTCCCGACGAACCAAGACCACCACGGCTGACGGTGTCGTACCCGAGCGCGTCGCCGGGACCGTGCCGAAACCGGCCAAGTCAGCGACGAAGTCAACGGCCAAGGCGCCGACGAAGCGGGACCGTATCGCGACCGAACTGCGACGGATGATCAGCGAGGGCGAGCTGCCCCGGGGCAGCCGTATCCAACAGGATGTGCTCGCCGCGATGTTCGACACCAGCATCACGCCGGTCCGCGAGGCGCTGCGTCTGCTGGAGGCCGAGGGCGTGCTCGTCGGCGAGCCGCACAAAGGCGTCAGGGTCGCTGACGCCGACTACGAGCAGGTCAAGACCGTCTACCTGCTGCGGCGTCTCGTGGAGCCGTACGCCATGCAGCGGGCCGCCCGGCGGCTCTCACCGCTGGACATCGACCTGGCCGAGCGGCTGGTCACCGACATGGAGCAGGCGGCTGAGGAGGGGGACAGGGCGCGGCTGAACGCGTCCAACTACCAGTTCCACTTCCTCTTCTACGCCAAGTGCGGCAACGAGGGGCTGGCCGCCGAGATCGAGCAGCTCTGGCAGAAGTTCCCCTGGGACGTGCTCCAGGTGCTCCACGACCGGGCCGACGAGACGTCCAACGAGCACCGTTCGATGCTGGCCGCCGCCCGTCTCGGCGACGGCGACGCGCTGGCGAAGGCCACGGAGTGGCATCTCTCGCGCAGCTTCCTGGCGTTGGGCAGGCACCTGACGGGCCGGCCGGTCGCCGACCCGTTCGACGTCGACAACGACTGACGACACGGCCACTCGACCGCCGGACGGGGCGCGTGCGGTGCGGCCGTCCGGCGGTCGAGGACCCGTACGTCTCAGCCGGCCGGCTCCCGCTGCTCCGCCATGTCCGCATCGGACAGGCCGAGTTCGGCCAGTACCTCGGCGGTGTGCTCCCCCAGCCCCGGCACCCTTCGGCCGCCCGGCGGCTCCGCCGCGCGGTGCAGCGGCGAGGTGACCACCCGGACCGCGTCTCCGTCCGGCAGCGTCGCCTCCGACCAGCGTCCGGTGGCCTCGGCCTGTGGATGGGCCAGTACGTCGGCGATCTGGTTCAGCCGCGCGTGCGGCACGTCCGCGGCTTCGAGACGCGCGGTGACCTCGGCGGTGGACAGGGTGATCAGCCGTGCCTGCACGGCCCGTTCGGTGCGTTCACGGTGCCGTACACGCGCGCTGTTCGAGCCGAAGTCCGGGTCGTCCAGCAGCGCCGAATCGTCGAGCACCGTGCGGCAGAGGCGCTGCCACTGCCCTTCGTTCTGCACCGCGATCAGCACGTCCTGCCCGTCGGCCGTCGTGTACGGCCCGTACGGGGCGATGCTGGCGTGCCGCAGCCCGGCCGGCGGGGGCGCCGAACCGGAGTGCAGTTCGGCGAGCAGCAGCGGGCTCATCCACTCCAGCAGCACGTCGAACAGGGCGACGTCGATCCGCTGTCCCAGACCGGTCCGTTCACGCGCGTACAAAGCCGAGGTGACGGCGCCGAGCGCGTACGACCCGCCGGCCAGGTCGGCGAGGGAGACGCCGGGTTTGGCCGGGGTCTCGGGTGTGCCCGTCGCGGAGATCGTCCCGGCCTCGCCCTGCACCAGCGCGTCGTACGCCTTGCGGTAGGCGTACGGCCCGGCCGGGCCGTATCCGGACAGATAGCAGCGCACCAGGCGCGGGTTGAGTTCCGCGAGGGCCTCGTCGGTGACGATCCGGTCGAGGGCGCCGGGCGCCAGATTGCAGACCAGGACATCGGCCCCGGAGAGCAGTTGGCGCAGCGCCCGCCGCCCAGGCTCGGCCTTCAGGTCGAGTACGACGCTGCGCTTGCCCCGGTTGAGCCAGACGAAGTGGCTGGACATACCGTGCACGCTCTCGTCGTAACCGCGGGCGAAGTCCCCGCCGCCTGGCCGCTCGATCTTGACGACCTCGGCTCCGAGATCGGCCAGATGACGGGTGCACAAAGGTGCGGCGACGGCCTGTTCGACCGCGATCACCCGGATGCCCCGCAGGTCGCCGGTCATCAGCGGCCGAAGCGCAGCACGGTGCCGACCGCGGGCTGCACGTAGTTGGCGGACATGTCGGTCGACAGCCGGGTGTGGGTGCGCAGTCCGGAGCAGTGCATCGGCATGACGGTCGCGACCTCCAGCTCGGCGAAGGCGGCGGCGGTCAGGTCGACGTTCTCCGCCGGGGTGGTGGGGAAGCCGAGGTGGAAGCCGCCCATGACGGCGCGGACGGGCTTGGGCCCGCACACCGCGCGCGCCTGCTCGATGGTGTTGACCACTCCGGCGTGCGCGCAGCCGGTGAGGACGACGAGGCCGGCGCCGCGTACGTCGATCACGAGCCCCATCTCGTCCATGACCTCGTCGCGGCGGAGCCTGCCGTCGGGCGAGACCTGGTAGAGGCCGGGGTCACCGGGTTTGAACGCGGGCGCGGCGCCCGCCTCGAAGGCGACCTTCCGGGGGATCACCCCGGTGGTGTGCACGCCGCAGCCGAGGTCGAGGGGGTCCTGGGTCAGTACGGGTACGCCGCCGGACCTCTCGACCTCGCCGAACCGGAACGCGGCGTTGTAGACGGAGGAGGTGCGGCCGTCGCCCATCACCGCGTACCGCGGCAGTTCCGCGTCGGCGTGGGTGGCGACGGGGATAGGGCGGCCGGCGAGGTCGAGGAAGCGGTGGATGCCGCCGAAGTGGTCCGGGTGGCCATGGCTGATGACGACATGGTCGATGGAGGCGGGGTCGACGCCGAGGACGCGCATGTTGTGTTCGAGGACGGTGCCGGTCAGGCCCACGTCGAACAGGACGCGCACGCTGTGGCGGCCCCGTACCGCCTCGACCAGGAAGCTGATGCCGTTCTCGGCCTGCGGGGGCACGCGTTTGGGATCGAAGTGCTCGATCAGGCCGTACCGGGAGACGCAGTGGTCGTCCGCGCCCCCGCTCCCGCCGGCGGGACCACCGGTGGGACCACCGGTCGGGCTGGCCTGGTCGGGCAGCAGCATGTCCACCTGGTTCTCGACCAGCACGGTAATCGTCACGCTGTCGGCTTCGAACACGCCGCGGTCCTCCCGTAGTTACGAGTCCGGGTCACGGGTCCGGGCACCTCGCCCACTTCCGTACGCGATACCCAGACCTGAAGTATGGTGAGACGCAAACTACATCACCATAATGGAAAATGCATCATCCGATTCATGATGTGTAAGGAGTCTCCATGTCAATGCCCGCACCCGGTCGGCCACCCCGTTCCCATCTGTATGTACCCGCCGACCAGCCGCGCTTCCTGCGCGCCGCGCCACGCTCGGGGGCGGACGCGCTGATCCTCGATCTGGAGGACGCCGTCGCTCCGGTGCGGAAGGACGAAGCGCGCGCCGCCGCCGTCGCTTTCGCCGATGAGCGCCCCGCCGAAGGCCCCGAGCTGTGGATACGGATCAACGAGGGCGCCCGGGGCAGGGACGACGCCCGCGCGCTGCTGGCCACGGGGCGCGTCGACGGCCTGTGGATGCCGAAGGCCACCGCCGGGGCCGACCTGGACGCACTGGTCGCGCTGATCGCCGGGGGCACGGACGGGGGCGCGGACGGGGGTGCGGCCGTCGCGCTCGGACTGCTGGTCGAGAGCGCCACCGGACTGCTCTCGCTCGGCGACACCGCTGGCCGCGCCGGAGTGCGGCATCTCCAACTCGGCGAGGTCGACCTGCGGGCGGACCTGCGCATGGCGCCCGACCCCGCTCCTGGGGACCACCTGCTCGACTGGGCCCGTGGCCTGACGGTCGCCCACACGGCCGCGCACGCTCTCGCCTCGGCCGTCGCGCCCGTGTCGGTGCACACCTCGGACCCCGAGGCGTTCCGCGCGTCGAGCGTGCGGCTGCGCGGGCTCGGCTTCCAGGGGCGGGCCTGTATCCATCCGGCTCAGGTCGCCGTCGCCAACGAGGTGTTCGGCGTCGACCCCACCGAACTGGCCGACGCGCACGCCCTGTTGGACCTCTTCGAGCGCCGGCTGACCGAGGGCAGTGGCGCGTTCCGCGACAGCGCGGGCGCGATGGTCGACGCGGCGACGGTCCGCCGCGCCCGCGAACTCACGGGCCGGAGTTAGCCCCCGTCCGGCGGATCAGACGGTGCCGTCGGGCGCCGTTTCGGCGGTCAGCCAGGCCAGGTACGGGGCATTGCCCCGTACCACCGGCACCGCCAGGATCTCCGGCACGTCGTAGTCGTGCGCCGCCGTCAGATGCGCCTCAAGTGCCTCGTAACAGGCGGCGGTCGTCTTGAGGAGCACCTGCCACTCCTCCGTCGTCTCGATCGCGCCCTGCCAGCGGTAGACGGAGGTGACCGGCGCCGAGATCTGCGCGCAGGCGGCGAGCCGCGCCTCCACCGCGCCCCGGGCCAGCGCCTCCGCCTTCGCGGCGCTGTCGGTGGTGGTCAGTACGGTCAGAAACTCGGCACCGGTCATGTGCGCCACTCCTTCGGTCGGGCCGCCGCCACCCACGATATGGCCCGCCCCCCGTCAACCGGCGTAACTACGGCTCGACTTGGCGTCCCGCAGGGCCAGGCCCCACCAGGCGATCTGGTCGAGCATGGCGCCGGCCGCCGCCTCGGCGCCCTTCGGGTCCCGGTGCCTGCCCTCCTTGTCGAAGAGCGCGCCTGCGTTGTGGAAGGAGACGGTGTCGCGTACGGACACGGCGTGCAGTTCGGCGAAGACCGTGCGCAGATGCTCGACGGCGCGCAGGCCGCCGGAGATCCCGCCGTAGGAGACGAACCCGACAGGTTTGGCCTGCCACTCGTGGAAGTGCCAGTCGATCAGGGCCTTGAGGGACGCGGGGTAGGAGTGGTTGTACTCGGGGGTGACCACGACGAAGGCGTCGGCCTCGGCCAGCCGGTGGGTGATCCCGGCGAGTTGGTCGCGGACCGGCGCGGACGGTTCGAAGGAGAGAGCGGTCGGCAGATCGGTGTCGGCGAGGTCGATCAGCTCGACGGTGAAGTCGGCGCGGGCGGCGGCCCGGGAGACGAACCAGTCGGAGATGACGGGGCCGAACCGCCCGTGCCGGTTGCTGCCCAGGATGACGGCGAGTTTGAGGGGCGCCCGGGTGTCGGTGTCATGCGTGGTGATGTCCATACGTCGAGCCTGATACTTAAACCATGGTTCAGGTCAAGCTGCCCCGACCCGCATGAACCATCTCGCCCGGAACGCCGAGGAAGCCACCGTCGGCGAACCGGCCTCGCGGGGCCCCGGACCCCGCAGGCTGATCGAGGAGTGAGCGGTCATACCGTGGGGCCCATGGCAGATCCCCTGGCACATTTCGAGGTTGTCGAGATCAACGGCGAGCCCGCCACGGAAGCCGCGCTGCGGGTTCCCGCGTTCAGCGGCTACGGGCACTTCACCGCGATGCAGATCAGGGGTGGCCGGGTCCGTGGCCGGGATCTCCATCTCGCCAGGCTCGATGCGGCCACCCGTGAACTGTTCGGCGCGGGTCTGGACGGTCAGCGCGTACGGGAACTGCTCCGGCACGCGCTCGGCGACATCTCCGACGCCTCGGCCCGCGTCCATGTGCACTGGCCGGAGGGCGACCAGGAGGCGCGGGTGATGGTCACCGTCCGGCCGCCGCAGACCAAGTCCGGCCGCCCGCACGGCCTGATGTCGGTGCCGTTCGCCCGCGAGGTGCCGCACATCAAGCATCTGGGCGGCTTCGGGCAGACGCACTATCTGCGGGCGGCCGGGCGCGCGGGCTTCGACGAGGCGCTGCTGACCGCGCCCGGCGGGGTGGTGACGGAGGGGGCGATCACCAACATCGCGTTCTGGGACGGTACGTCCGTGGTGTGGCCCGAGGCGCCTTCGCTGCTGGGGATCACCATGGCGCTGCTTGTGCCGCGGCTGCCCTCCGTACGGAGGCCGGTGACGCTGGCCGACCTGCCCTCGTACGCGTCGGCGTTCATCACGAACTCGCAGGGCATCGCGCCCGTCGACCGGATCGACGACGTGGCGTTCACGGTCGACCCGGAGCTGATGGGAACGGTGAGGGCGGCGTACGAATCGGTGGAGTGGGACACGGTCTGAACCGCCGCCGTCCCCGCCGCCGTCACCGCCCCCGGGCCGGCTTCCGGGGACCCTCACCCATTCGGCACGACGGGTGACCCGGCGTGTCCCGCTCCTGGTATCGCGGCTCCGACCTGCGAGAACTCCGACCGGCAAGCGGGACACGCCGCACGGACGGAGTCAATCTGATCCTCCATCAGCAGGCGTACGCGCCGGGCTGCGCCTTATCTCGGAAGAGACGAGAACCGCGCCGCCCCGGAGGACACCATGCGCACCACCGCCCGCCTGCTGACCGGTACCGCGCTGGCGGTCGCCTCGCTCGGAGTGTCCCTCTCGGCCTCCACCGCCGCGTCCGCCGGCGACCGGGGTGAGCTGGACCTGTATCCGTCGACGTCCGCGCCCGGGGCGACGGTCACGGTCAACACCACCGCCTGCGGCAAGAACGGCCACGGCACGGGCGACGCGAATTCGCTGGGCGCGGGCGAGTTCCGGCTGCGGCCGGGCGACTACAAGGACATCGTCGTCGGCCAGTTCCGGGTGCCCGAGAACACCCGGGCGGGCACCTACAACATCTTCGTACGCTGCGAGAACGGCCGGGAGGCCCGGGGCGACCTGACGGTCGAGCACCACCGTCAGCACCAGCCGTCCGGCCACGTACGGACAGGGGTCGGCGGCAGCGTCGGGCCCGACACCACCCAGATCGCGGCGGGGGCGGCCTTGCTGGCCGCCGCCGCCGTCGGCGGGACCTGGCTCCTGCGCCGCCGGGCGAGCGGCGCGCAGGACAGCTAGGACGTGGGCGGGCCGCGGCCTCCACCGCACCCGTGACCGCCGTGGCCCCCGCCTCCGTCATGCTCATCGCTGCCGGGGGCGGGGGAACAACTTCCGGAGGAACCATGTGCGCGAAGGTCGGCCGATGAGCGTCAAGGGCAGGGCCTGGCTGATAGCCGGCGCGGCGTGCGCCGGAGTGTGGCTCGTACAGAACGGCTCGCGGGACATCACCCCGCCGATCCCGTCGGCCGCCCAGGCGTTCGCCGCCGGGCCCGGCTTCCACACGGACGCCGCCGCCGACCCGATGCCGGCCTCCTCACCCGTACGGCTCCGTATCCCCGAGATCGGCGTCGACGCGCCCGTCACCCGGTTGGGTCTGGCGAAGGACGGCAGCCTGGACGTGCCGCCGGCCGAGAACGGCGATGTCGCGGGCTGGTACGGGCAGGGCACCGCGCCGGGCGCGAAGGGGACGGCGATCGTCGCGGGCCATGTGGACAACGCGCGTGGCCCGGCCGTCTTCTACAGCCTGGGCACCCTGAAGAAGGGCGGGCGGATCGAGGTCACCCGTGCGGACGGGCGGACCGGCGTCTTCACGGTCGACGCGGTCGAGGTGTACGAGAACGAGGACTTCCCCGACCGGAAGGTCTACGGAAAGGCCGACCGGGCCGAACTGCGGGTGATCACCTGCGGCGGCGGATTCTCCGAGAAGACCGGCTACCGGGGCAACGTCGTGACGTACGCGCATCTCATCGGTGTCCGGGGGCCCGGCTGACGCGCCGGCGGCGGGTTCGACCGTCAGGCGGTCCACTGGTCGAAGGCGAGCTTCGCGACCAGTGAGAACACCACGACGAGCAGCACCCCGCGGACGAACTCGCTGCCCTTCCTGAGCGCCATGCGCGCGCCGAACATGCCGCCCGCCAGGTTGAACACCGCCATCAGCGCGGCCAGTTGCCACAGCACGGTGCCCTGGTAGGCGAACATCGCGAGCGCCCCGCCGTTGGTGCAGACGTTGACGATCTTGGCGGTGGCGGACGCCGTGACCAGATCGAGGCGCAGCACGGCGGTCAGCGCCAGTACGAGGAAGGTGCCGGTGCCGGGACCGAACAGCCCGTCGTAGAAGCCGATCCCGCCGCCGACGAGGACGATCGCGGTCAGGTGCCGGCCCCGGGTGGCGGGCTCGCCCGCCCGCGCCCTGCCGAACGAGGGCCGCAGCATCACGAAGGCGGCGACACCGAGCAGCACCACCATGATCACCGGGCGCAGCACGTCGCTGCTGATCCCGGCGGCGAAGAACGCCCCCGCCATCGACCCGGCGAGAGCCATCAGCCCGATCCGCACGGCGCTCTTCACGTCCACCGGCGCCTTGCGCACATAGGTGACGGCGGCGCCGCCGGTGCCGACGATCGCGACCGCCTTGTTCGTGCCGAGGATGTGCGCGGCGGGTACGTGCGGCAGACCGAGCAGCAGCGCGGGCAGGAGCAGCAGTCCGCCGCCGCCGACCACGGCGTCGATCCAGCCCGCGGCGGCTGCCGCGAGGCAGAGGACGATGAGCGTGGTCAGCGATATGTCGGGCATGATCGTGAGCCTATGGGACGAGGTCGTTGTCCCTCACACCGATATCGGCGGAGGTGGTGGACACCACGTCCGCCGGTGCGTGGACCGGGGGCACGTGCGGCCTCACACGCCGCGCCGGCCCGTGCTGAGGGCAGCGTTCCGAGCGGGAAACAGTGGTGGTGCCGCCGGGTAACACCGGCCGCGCAGTCTGCGGACATGGCTGCTGACGGCGGGGCGACGGAGATCGTGGTGATCGGCGGGGGCACGGCCGGGGTACGGCTGGCCCAGCGCATCGCCGCCTCGCCCTCCGCCGCGACCGGGGCCACCCGGGTCACCCTGCTCGGCGAGGAGACGCACGCACCGTACAACCGCGTGCTGCTGGCCGACGTGCTCGCCGGGCGGTACGGCCCCGAGGTGATCGGCCTGCCACGGGTGACCGGGACCGAGCGGCGCGGTGTCCGGGCGGTGCGGATCGACCGTGCCGAGCGGGTGGTGCGCTGCGACGACGGCAGCGTCATCCCGTACGGCCGGCTCGTCCTCGCGACCGGGTCGAACCCCGTCCTGCCGCCGCTGCGCGGGCTCTGGGGGCCGGACCGCCACGGTCTGCCGGAGGGGGTGCACGCCTTCCGGACCATGGACGACTGCCTGGCGCTGTCGGCGGCGGTACGGCCGGGAACCAGGGCCGTCGTCGTCGGCGGCGGGCTCCTGGGGGTCTCGGCCGCCCGCGCGCTGGCCGAGCGGGGCGCGCAGGTGGTGCTCGCGCAGCAGGGCGAATATCTGATGGAGCGTCAACTCGACCGCGCGGGCTCGCTGTTGCTCAGGCGCCGACTGGAGTCGTGGGGCGTGGAGGTCCATACGGAGTGCCGGGTACGCGGCCTGGTAGTCGCCCAAACGGACTCCGGGGCCGGCCGAGTGGCTGCCGTCGAGCTCGCCGACGGTTTCCGTCTCGACGCCGAACTCACCGTCCTGGCCTGCGGCGTACGCCCCCGCACGGGCCTCGCGCGCGCCGCCGGGCTCGATGTCCGGCGCGGCATCGTCGTCGACGACGAGCTGCGGACGTCGGACCCCCGCGTCCACGCGATCGGCGACTGCGCCGAACACCAGGGCCGGCTCTACGGTCTCGCCGGCGCGGCTCTCGAACAGGCCGACGCGCTGGCCCGGTTGCTCACCGAGGACACCGCCGCCGAAGGACCCGCGACCCGCTACACCGGCACCCGATCCCTCACCCGCCTCACCCTCTCGCCCCTCGGCGGGCACACGCCCGAGGCCCCGCTCCCGCTCGACCTGGCCGCGTTCGGCGAGACGACACCCCTGCCCGGTGACGATGTCGTCCAGCTGACCGACGCGACGCGGGGCGCCTACCGCAAGGTCGTCGTCCGTGGCGACCGGCTCGTCGGCGGTGTGCTCCTCGGCGACCTCACGACGATCGGCGCGCTCGCCCGCACCTGGGAGGACGACGAACCGCTGCCGCCCACCACCCCGCTGCTCCACCTGCTCACTCCCGACGGAGGCTCCTGAGATGCCCGACACAACGTCCCTGCCCACCATCGTGGTCGTCGGCCACGGCATGGTCGGCCAGCGGTTCCTCGAAGCCCTCGCCGAGCGCGGCACGACCGGTCGGGCACGGATCGTGGTGCTCTGCGAGGAGCCGCGCCCCGCCTACGACCGGGTCCGGCTGACCTCGTACTTCTCCGGCCGGACTCCGGACGAACTCTCCCTGGTTGAGCCGGACTTCATGGCCCGGCACGGCATCGAGCTGTATCTGGACGACCCGGCCGATTCCGTCGACCGCGCCACGCGCACGGTCACCTCACGCGCCGGGCTGACGTTCACGTACGACACGCTCGTGCTGGCGACCGGCTCCTACCCGTTCGTCCCGCCCGTGCCGGGGAAGGACGCGACCGGCTGTTTCGTCTACCGCACGATCGAGGACCTGCTGGCGATCGAGGAGTACGCGAAGACCGCCCGCACCGGCGCCGTGGTGGGCGGCGGGCTGCTGGGTCTGGAGGCGGCGGGTGCGTTGCAGGGGCTTCAACTCGACACCCACATCGTGGAGTTCGCGCCCCGGCTGATGCCGGTCCAGGTGGACGACGGCGGTGGCGCCGCGCTGCTGCGCACGATCGAGGGCATGGGGCTGACCGTCCATACGGGCGTCGGCACACAGGAGGTGACGACGGACGCGGCGGGTGCCGTCAACGGCATGGTCCTGTCGGACGGTTCGGTCCTGGCGGCGGATCTCGTCGTCTTCTCGGCGGGTGTACGGCCCAGGGACGCGCTCGCGCGGGACGCTGGGCTGCGGGTCGGCGAGCGCGGCGGCATCGCGGTCGACGAGCGGTGCCGTACGTCGGACCCCCGGATCTTCGCGATCGGCGAGTGCGCGCTCACATCCGACGGGCGGGTGTACGGGCTGGTGGCGCCCGGCTACGAGATGGCGCGGACGGCGGCGGACGCGATCGCCGAAGTCACCGAGGACGCGGCCGAGTTCACCGGGGCCGACCTCTCCACGAAGCTCAAGCTGCTCGGGGTGGACGTCGCCTCGTTCGGCGACGCGCACGGTGCGTCCCCCGGCTGCCTCGACGTCGTCTACGCGGACTCCCGCTCGGGCGTCTACAAGAAGGTCGTCGTCGGCGCGGACGGGGCGCTGCTCGGTGGCGTGCTCGTCGGTGACGCCGACGCGTACGGGATGCTGCGCCCGCTGACCGGTTCCGTGCCGCCGGTACCGCCGGAACAACTCGTCCTGCCACCGGGGGCCGGCACGCCGGCCGCGCTCGGTCCGGCGTCGCTGCCCGACAGTGCCGTGATCTGCAGCTGCCACAATGTGACCAAGGGCGCGATCACCGCGTGCGCGACGCTGCCTGAGGTGAAGCAGTGCACCAAGGCCGGTACGGGCTGCGGCAGTTGTGTGAAGGTGATCGGCCGGCTGCTGCCCACGGCGGGCGACGGCGGACTCTGCGGCTGCTTCCCGCACACCCGTGGCGAGTTGTACGAGATCGTGCGGACCCTGCGCGTGACCTCGTACGCGTCGCTGCTCGACTCGCACGGCCGCGAAAGCGCGCGCGGCGGTGACGGCTGTGAGATCTGCAAGCCGGCCGTCGGCTCGATCATCGCCTCGCTCGCGCCGACGCTCGGGCTGAGCGGCCATGTCCTGGACGGCGAACAGGCCGCGCTCCAGGACACGAACGACCACTTCCTCGCCAACTTGCAGCGCAACGGCTCGTACTCGATCGTGCCGCGTATCCCGGGCGGTGAGATCACCCCGGCGAAACTGATCGTGATCGGCGAGGTGGCCCGGGACTTCGGGCTCTACACGAAGATCACGGGCGGCCAGCGCATCGATCTTTTCGGTGCGCGGGTCGATCAACTGCCCCGGATCTGGGAGCGGTTGGTGGCCGCAGGCTTCGAGTCGGGACATGCGTACGGCAAGGCACTGCGCACCGTGAAGTCGTGCGTCGGCCAGACCTGGTGCCGTTACGGGGTGCAGGACTCGGTCCGGATGGCCATCGATCTGGAGCTGCGCTACCGGGGGCTGCGCGCACCGCACAAGCTCAAGTCTGCGGTCTCGGGCTGTGCCCGGGAGTGCGCGGAGGCGCGCGGCAAGGACTTCGGGATCATCGCGACGGCGGAGGGCTGGAATCTGTACGTCGGCGGCAACGGCGGCGCCGAGCCGCGCCACGCGGATCTGCTGGCGCGGGATCTGGACGACGAGTCGCTGGTGCGGCTGATCGACCGCTTCCTGATGTTCTACATCCGCACCGCCGACCGTCTTGAGCGCACCTCGGCGTGGCTGGGCCGGATCGAGGGCGGCCTCGACCATGTGCGGGACGTGGTCGTGCACGACTCGCTGGGGCTCTGCGACGAGTTGGAGCGGCTGATGGCCGACCATGTGAGCGGCTACCGGGACGAGTGGGCCGAGACGCTGGGGGATCCGGAGCGGCTGCGGCGCTTCGTCTCCTTCGTCAACGCGCCGGACGCGCCGGATCCGACGGTGCGGTTCGTGCCCGAGCGCGACCAGATGAAGCCGGACCTGACGTTTCTGACGCTGGAAGGGGTCTCCGCCCGATGAACGCGCCCATTCTTCAACTCCTCGTCGGCGAGGACTGGTTGCCGGTCTGTGAGCGGTCCGCGCTGATCGCGGGCCGTGGGGTGGCCGCGCTGCTGCCGGACGGCCGGCAGGCCGCGCTCTTCGTGGACCGGGCGGGCCGCACGTACGCGATCGACAACCGCGACCCGTACTCCGGCGCCCAGGTGCTCTCGCGCGGGCTGACCGGCACCAGGGACGGCCGCACCTATGTGGCATCGCCACTCCTCAAGCAGTGCTTCGACCTGGAGACGGGCCGGTGCCTGGACGACGACTCGGTGGCGGTGACGGTCTATGCCTCACGCGTCGGTCATTGAATCAAGACGATCTTGACCGATCGTTCTGGTTGAGACTTGAGTCTCGCGCGTGGCCAGGACCAAGGAATTCGATCCGGACGCCGCGCTCCAGTCGGCTCTTGAGCTGTTCTGGCGGCGCGGCTACGAGGCGACGTCCCTGGCGGACCTCGTCGAGCACCTGGGGATCGGGCGCGCCAGCATCTACGCGACGTTCGGCAACAAGCACGAGCTGTATCTGAAGGCGCTGGACCGGTACAGCGAGTCGCGCGACCCGTCGCTGCTCGACGCCCTCTCGAAGCCGGGTCCCGCGCTGCCGGCGGTACGGGCGATGGTGCGGGGGTTCGCCGCCGAGGCAGGCACCGAGCCGGGGCGCGAGAAGGGCTGCTTCGTGACCAACACGGCGGCCGAACTCGGGCCGCACGACCGCGAGGCGGCCCGCCGGGTCGAGTCGAGCTGGCAGCACATCGAGACCCTGACGCACGCGGCCCTCGTCCGGGCCCGGAACCAGCACGAGCTGCCGGCGGACCGCGATCCGCGCGCGCTGGCGCGGATGCTGCTCGTACTGATGCAGGGTCTGCGGGTGGTCGGCAAGACCTCGGGGGACCCCGCGCGGGTCCGTGACGCGGCCGAGCAGGCGCTGGCCCTGCTGGACTGACGAGGACCGGCGCGTCCCACCCGGACACATCGCCCGCCTGGGCGGGCTCTCAGCTGGCCTCATAACAGAATGATCGGTCCAGAAAACAGCGACCGCCGTCAGTCTCCGGGAAGATCCGAAAAGGGAGTCACCCATGTCCGCTCGCTTCACCGACAAGACCGTCCTCGTCACCGGCGCCGGTTCCGGCATAGGCCGCGCTGTCGCCGTGGCGTTCGCGGCCGAAAGCGCCAGGCGGCTCGACGTCGCCGTCAACAACGCGGGGATCTTCCGGGGCGGCACGCCCGTCGCCGACCTCCCGGCCGAGGACTGGCAGGCGATGCTCGACATCAACGTCACCGGTGTCCCTGTACTGCCTCCAGGCCGAGATCGCCCAGATGCGGGCGGACGGCGGCGGCGCCGTCGTCAACATCTGCTCCAACCTCGGCGAGACCCAGGCCGACCGGGCCGCCCGGATGAATGAACAGTCGCCGCTCGGGCGGGTGTCGGCGACGAAGGATGTGGCGGCGGCGGTGCTGTATCTCGCCTCGCCGGACGCGGCGTCCGTCGTGGGGACGGACCTTGTCATCGACGGCGGCGCGGCGGCCTGAGCCCCGCGGTCTTCGCGATGTCCGCGATCTCAGTGGACGGTGTCCCGGAGAGAGTCTCGGCACCGGGTGTTGGCCCCGGCGCGCCGCCGACGCGTCTGGAAGTCGCGCCTGGAAGTTCAGACGGTGGCCATCCGGTCGCTCTACGCTGTCGTGCGCACGTCACCTCACGCCCACCCCACCACCATGGAGCGGCCCAGTGGAACGTCGCAATTTTCTGCGTGGAGCGGTCATCGGAACCTCCACGGCCGCACTCGGCGGCACACTCTGGCGCGGCGCGGCCTACGCCGACCCCGCGCAGCCCGGCGCGGGACCGTACGGTGCGCTCGCGGCGGCCGACGGCAACAACATCCGGCTCCCCGCCGGGTTCAGCAGCAGAGTCGTCGCGCGGTCCGGGCAGACGGTGCCCGGTACGTCGTACACCTGGCACAACGCCCCTGACGGCGGCGCCTGTTACGCCGACGGCAGCGGCTGGATCTATGTCTCCAACTCGGAGATCAACCCCTCCGGCGGCGCGGGCGCGGTCCGTTTCTCCGCGGCGGGCGCGATCACCGGCGCGTACCGCATCCTCTCCGGCACCCGGCAGAACTGCGCGGGCGGCAGCACCCCGTGGAACACCTGGCTCTCCTGCGAGGAGGTGAGCCGCGGGTATGTGTACGAGACCGATCCGTGGGGCGTGAAAGCGGCGGTACGGCGCGACGCGATGGGCCTGTTCAAGCACGAGGCCGCGGCGGCCGACCCGGAGCGCCGGGTGATCTATCTGACCGAGGACGAGACGAACGGGTGCTTCTACCGGTTCACGCCCGCCAGTTGGGGCGACCTCTCCGCGGGCACGCTTGAGGTGCTGCGGGCCGGCACCGCCACCTCGGGCTCCTTCACCTGGGCGACGGTGCCGGACCCGGACGGCTCCCCGACCCAGACCCGTGACCAGGTCTCGGGCGCCAAGCGGTTCAACGGCGGCGAGGGCTGCTACTACGCGAACGGCTCGGTGTGGTTCACCACGAAGGGCGACAACCGCGTCTGGCGGGTCGATCCGGCCGCCGGTACCTATGAGTTGGCGTACGACGACTCGCTCGTCAGCGGCGGCGGCGCCCCCCTGACCGGCGTCGACAACGTCACCGGTTCGTCGTCCGGCGATCTGTTCGTCGCCGAGGACGGCGGGAACATGGAGATCTGCGTGATCACTCCCGATGACGTCGTCGCGCCGTTCCTGCGCGTCGGCGGGCAGTCGGGCTCGGAGATCACCGGTCCGGCCTTCTCGCCGGACGGGTCGCGGCTGTACTTCTCCAGCCAGCGCGGTACGAGCGGCAGTTCGTCGGGCGGCATCACCTACGAGGTGACGGGGCCGTTCCGCACGTAGTCCGTCCCGTCCGACCCGCCGTCCGACCCACCGTCCGACTTCCTGGACCGGCCGGGCAGCTTCTGGGCGCCGCCACGCAACAGGGCGGCGCCCAGCGGTGTGAGCGTGTGCAGGACGGCGTTGCCGTGCCGCAGGGTCACCACGAGCCCCGCCTCGCGCAGGACGCACGCGTGCTGGCTCGCCGAGGCGAGTGACACGTCTGCCCTGCGGGCGAGTTCGCTGGTGGTCGTGCCGTGCTCGATCGCGCTCAGGACGGCCGAGCGCGTACGGCCGACGAGCCGGCCGAGTGACGCTCCGGCGCCCCGCCCGCCGTGGCCCGATGCGACCGGGGTGTCCGCGTACGTGACGGGGTAGACCAGCACCGGCGGCAGCGCCGGGTCGCGGTAGACGACCGGTGTCACCCGGCAGAAGTACGAGGGCTGGAGCAGCAACCCCCGTCCGTCCAGCCGCAGTTCGCGGTCCACCGGGTAGTCGGCCTCCAGGACGGGGGCGCGCCAGCGGAGCATCGGCGGGAGCGTGGCGAGCAGTTCGTCCGTACCCCCGTCGAGCAGCGCCCGGCCCCGGACGACACGGTCCGCCTCGGCGCGGGCCCTGATGTGCGGCCAGTACGGCTCCACCGCCGCCCGGTGGTACGCGCTCAGCGCCCCGGCGAGCCGGCCCAGCTCCGCCGGGCCGCCGTCGGCGAGCGCGGCGGTCCTGCCGGGGCGGGCGGCCGGTCCGGCAGGCAGCAGGGCCAGTTCCGTACGGACCCGCTCCCCGGGGGTCGCGCGCAGCGCCTCCAGCCCGTCCACGAGCCCGAATCGGCTCTCCGGTGGCGTCAGGAAATCCGGGAAATAGCCCCGGCGGGGCACGAGCGCGTTGAGCAGACGTGTTTCACCCTTCAACTTCACCCGTGCTTCCGCGCGCCATTCCCCGAAAACGAGTGCGCCCCGCCGGTCCCGCAATCGGTGAAAGCTGAGAATCGTTTCCCACAACGGATCGGGACCGGCGGCCATCCTGACCCCGCCGAGGTCTCTCCCCGTGAAATGAATTCGCAGCACCCATCCCCCACTTGTTGCATCCGCAATCGACACCAGCGATGAGTATGCACGCCATCACAGGCCGTCACCACGGAGTTTCAGCCACAGTTGAAACGCGTCGCGTGTTCCGGGTGCGAAACGAAAGGCTGTACCGGGTCGGGCGCGAAACCCGAACCACCGAAAAGGCGCTGTGAAGGCCGTGGGGGGCTTTGCGCGCTCGGCGGCGGTCGGTGAGGGTTACGGCTCCGCGCCCGGCCCGGAAAATGGGGTGGGGGCCGGGGGTTGGGGTGCACCCGCCGCCCCCCCCAGTGTTTGTGGTACGGCCCCAACACATTGGGGAAGAGC